>NZ_VYJH01000006.1:0-204987 GCF_008709855.1 Halospina sp. K52047b
GGAGCTCAATCGTGCTGGGCGGCACTGGCGTTGAGAAAGGCCTGTTTCAGGCTCTCGTAGTCATGCACGGCCGGGAACTGGGGGAATTCCCGGATGACATTCTCCGGCGCGTGGAACAGGATCCCTGCTTCAGCCTGGGCCAGCATGGTGGTGTCGTTGTAGGAATCGCCCGTTGCGATGCACTTCATGTTGAGCAGCTGGAAGGCACGCACCGCCTGGCGCTTGGGATCCGGCTGGCGCAGATGGTAATCCAGAATAGTGCCGTCTTCGCCCACACTCAGCTGGTGGCAGAGCAGCGTCGGATAGCTGAGTTTCTCCATCAGGGGCATGGCGAACTCATAGAAGGTGTCCGAAAGAATCACCACCTGGAAATGCCGGCGCAGCCATTCCAGGAATTCCCGGGCACCAGGGAGGGGTTCCAGCTCCCCGATGACTTCCCGGATCTCCGGGAGTCCGTAGCCGTGCTGGTCCAGCAGCGCCAGCCGCTGCTGCATCAACTGGTCATAGTCCGGCACGTCCCGCGTCGTGGCCTTGAGTTCCGGTATCCCGGTTTTCTCGGCAAACGCAATCCATATTTCCGGGATCAGAACCCCTTCCAGATCCAGACAGGCCAGCTCCACAACGCCTCCTTTTACCCTGTGCCCTTGCCAGTATTGTTTTTTGGGAGCGTCATCATAAATAAAGCCTGAACCGAATGCACGGGTAATAAGGCGTCCCGGATGTTAGAATTGATGGTGCTGAATTCACCGCCGATCACGGAACTCCATTGATGGACATCGACAGTCTCAACAGCGAGCTGGCGGACGCCTCGCCCCGGAAAATCATCAAAACCGCACTGGAGCAGTTCGACAATATCGCGATCTCCTTCAGCGGCGCCGAGGACGTGGCCCTGATCGCCATGGCGCACAGCCTTAAAAAACCCTTCAGTGTCTTCACTCTGGACACCGGCCGCCTGCACCCGGAAACGTACCGGTTCGTGGAAAAGGTGCGGCAGGCGTACGAACTCGACCTGGAGATCCTGTTCCCGGATGCACAGGCGGTTCAGGACCTGGTCAACAGGAAGGGTCTGTTCAGCTTCTACGAGGACGGCCACGAGGAGTGCTGCGGCATCCGCAAGGTCGAGCCACTTCGGCGCAAGCTGTCGGGCCTCGATGCCTGGATCACCGGGCAGCGCAAGGACCAGAGCCCGGATACCCGCAACGATGTACCCGTGGTCCAGCAGGATACATCCTTCGAGGGGCGCAATGGGCCGCTGGTGAAGTTCAACCCCATGGCCAACTGGTCTTCAAAGGACGTCTGGGACTACATCCGTGCCATGGAAGTGCCCTATAACGAGCTGCACGACCGTGGCTTTGTAAGCATTGGCTGTGAGCCCTGCACCCGGGCGATCCTCCCGGGCCAGCACGAACGCGAGGGCCGCTGGTGGTGGGAAGAGGCCACCAAGAAGGAATGCGGTCTGCACGCCGGCAACGTGATCGCCAGTTCCAGCGCTGAGTGACCCCCACTCAGTAGCTGGGCAGCACCACATCCTCAAAGAGTTCATCCAGCTCGACCTGGGAGGTCCTCTGGGCAGCGGCCTCAATGAGATCCCGACTCAGGTGGGGCGCGAACCTCTGGATGAAATCAACCATGTAGGCGCGCAGGAAGGTGCCCTTGCGGAAGGCGATGCGGGTGATGCTGGGCTCAAACAGGTGCTGGGCGTCCAGCGCCACCAGATCCGTGTCCACCTCCGGGTCGTGGGCCATGTGGGCTACAATCCCCACGCCCAGGCCCAGGCGCACATAGGTCTTGATCACGTCCGCATCCGAAGCCGTGAACACCACCTTGGGTGTCAGCCCCACGCTCTCAAAGGCCTGATCCAACCGTGACCGACCGGTGAATCCCTGCACGTAAGTCACCAGCGGGTACTTGGCCAGCTCCTCCAGTGTCAGGGTCTTCAACTCGGCCAGTGGATGGTCCTTCGGCACCACGGCGCAGCGGTTCCAGCGATAACCCGGCATCATGATCAGGTCATGGAACTGGTCCAGGGCCTCGGTGCAGATCGCGAAGTCCACCACCCCGTTCGCCGCCATCTCGGAGATCTGCCAGGGCGTGCCCTGGTTCATGTGCAGCGTCACTTCCGGGTATTCAGCCATGAACTCGCGGATCAGCTTCGGGAGCGCATAGCGGGCCTGGGTGTGGGTTGTCGCGATCCGCAGCTCACCCCGGTTCTGGTCACTGAACTCCTGGGCAATACGCTTGATACCATCGGCACGGCGCAGGATCTCGCCCGCCTCGCGGATGATGCTCTCACCCGCGGGCGTAATCCGGGTCAGGTGCTTGCCCGAGCGGGCAAAGATCTCGACCCCGAGTTCATCCTCCAGCATCCGGATCTGCTTGGAGATCCCGGGCTGCGAGGTGAACAGCTCGGCAGCCGTGGCGGAAACGTTCAGGTCATGGTGTGCCACTTCCCAGATATAGCGCAGTTGCTGCAGCTTCATGCCCGGCGACTCCAATGCTTTTACGTTGATCTAAGAATATAGCGTATTATTCCATTTTTTTCGCAGCCTGTCCCGCTCTCCTAATCACGAAGCATCTTGAACATGCAACCTCCAGCCCCGACAATGCGACACTGAGCACAGGAACGGGATCAGGGATTTGCCGATGTTACTGGCCACAAAATTCATGCGCCCGGCAGCGGACCCCCGTGCCATCGCCCGTCCCCGTCTCCTGGAACGGCTTCAGCCCGATGCGGCACGGCGCCTGACCGCCATCACGGCCCCGGCCGGGTATGGTAAGACCACACTGGTGAACCAGTGGTGCGCGGCCCATGACCAGCCGGTTGCCTGGCTGTCCCTAGATGAACAGGACGACGAGCCTCGCCGTTTCTGGTCCTACGTCATCGGCGCTCTGGAAAACACCATCCTGGGGCACCAGGAGTCCATCCACCATTATCTGGACACGCCCGGTGCGGAGCACATAGAGGGCGCCCTGACCGCGTTCATCAACACGCTCATCGACCAGTCAGTCGAGCACGCCAACCTGATACTGGACGACTATCACCTGATCCAGGATCCCGACATCCAGCGCCAGATCACCTTCCTTGTAGATCATGCCCCGCCCGCGCTGCACCTGGTTCTGCTGTCACGCACGGAGCCGGCCCTGCCGCTCTCCCGGTGGCGGGTCAAGGGCTGGATGGAGGGCCTGCACGCCAGTGACCTTGCCTTTTCCGAATCCGAGTGCAGCGCCTTCTTCAACAACTACATGGGGCTTGCGCTGGACGACGAGAAGGTCCGCGCCATATGGCAGCGGACCGAGGGCTGGGCGGCCGCCATGCAGCTCACAGCCCTGTCTGGCAAGAGCATGAACTCCAGCAGCCTGTCCCGTGCTGTACTCAGCGAGGGCGATCACAGCCGCCAGATCAGTGATTACATACTGACCGAAATACTGGATCAGCAGAGACCGGATGTGCGGGACTTCCTGCTGCGCACCAGCGTCTGCCGGCGCCTGAGCGCGGAGCTGTGCAACAGTATCCTGGAACGCGACGACAGCCAGACCGTTCTGGAGCAGCTGGTTCACGCGAACCTTTTCATCATTCCCCTGGACACCCGCGACCAGTGGTTCCGCTACCACGATCTGTTCCGCGAAGCCCTGACCCAGCGTTTCAGCCAGACCGAGCCAGAGGCCTACCGGGAACTGCAGGCGCGGGCCATCCGCTGGCTGCTGAACGAGGACTACCTGCAGGAGGCCATCGTACAGCTGCTTCAGCTGGAGGATTGGGACTGGCTGGAACAGGTGCTGGAACAGTACGGTAACAACCTGATCCACACCGGCTTCCATGAGCTGGTCCATAAGTGGCTGCAGTACCTGCCGGAGGAGCGGACCACCCGCAATCCACGCCTGATGATGCTCCAGATCTGGGCACTGTTCTTCCTGAACCGGCTCAACAACATCGAGCCCCTGCTGGAGCAGCTTGAAGACGCGCTGGACATCCGTGTTGCCAATTCAGACGATAACGCCGACGTGGCGCTGGCACTGCACAACGAGATCGCGCTGATCCGTTCCTACATGGCGCGCACCCGCAGCGACCACTCCAGTGCCCAGCACCTGACCCAGCAGGTCCTGAAGGATATCGACCACACCAATATCCCCCTCAAGTCCGTGACCTACTACGGCATCGGGCTGGACTGCTACGCCAACGGGGATCTGGCCAGTGCCACCCACGCACTGGAATCCGCTGTGGAGCACGGGCGCCGGGAAAAGAAACACGCCACCACCCTCTCCAGCGGCGGCCTTCTGGCGTGGATCCTGTTCTACCAGGGTGAGATGGACCGGGCACTGGACGTGGGGACCAGCGTGCGCGAATGGGTAAATTCCCATCACACGGACCCCCAACAGCCCCGCCTGGTCTCCTGCTGGCAGAACAGCGCCATGGTCCAGATCCACCGGAAGAAGAACGACCTGACCCTGGCGGATACCCACATGAACCCCCTGCTGCCGCACCTGGATTCGGGCAGCGAGCCGGGCCAGCACGTGGTGATCCAGTACACCCGCGCACACCTGGCCTTCTCCCGGGGCCAGTACCAGGACGCCATGGAATACCTGGAGGACGCGGAGCGTGTTCAGGACCAGAAACGCGATGCCATCCTGTTCGAGCCCCCATGCCTGGAAGCACTGCACGTGCGCTGCCACCTGGCGCTGGGCGACCGCACTGGCGCACAGACCTGGCGGGAACGGCTTGAGGAGCACAACTACCGTAACCCCATCAACAGGGAACAGGCCCGCATCGGGCTGGCGCGGCTGCTGCTCGCGGACGGTCAGGCCGAGGAGGCGATCAACATCCTGGCGCCGCTGCGGCTGTCCACCGAGAAAGGGCGCCATATCAAACATCTGATTGAACTGCTCGCGGTATACGCGGTCTGCCTGGATCACCTCGACCGCGGGGAACAGGCCGCCGTCATGCTGCACCGCGCACTTGAGCTGGCCTCCCGGGAACGTTTCCTGCGACTCTTTGTCGAGGAAGGGCCTGCGCTGGCCGCGCTGTTCCGGCGTATGCCCCACCATGGCCTGCCGCTGGCTTTCCTGCGCGAACTGGACCCACTGCTGGAAGCGGAATCCGCGCCCGCCCAGACAGAACCTGCACCGGCCATGGGCAGCACCGAAGCACTCCTGGAGCCCCTGAGCCAGCGCGAGATCGAGGTGCTGACCCTGATCCATGCCGGTCATGCCAACAAGGAGATCGCACAGCGCATGTCCGTGGCGCAGACGACGGTCAAGGCCCATATACGCAACCTGTACGGTAAACTGGGTGCCAGCAGCCGCACCGGCGCACTGGCCCGTGCCCGGGAACTGGGGCTGGTCGATTAGTCAGGACTCACAATGTGACTCAATTCACACTTTGAGCGCCTTACGCCCTTTTTCCTCCCCTTTTACGCCCTATGGACGATCCCTCTACGCCCCCTTACGCCCTACATTGGGCACCGTGAGAAGAGTCAACAGGAATTCGATTTCAGGCCTTTCGGATTTCTCCTCACGTAACTCCTTGTTCAGCCACCAGCGGTTTTTTCCCTGGTGGCTTTTTTCTGTCCATTCGGACTGTCAACCATTGATTTCCTGTAACAAGCTGTCATCATCCCGCGCTTCACTTTATATGGTCGTGAGGCTCCCATGACTCCATCCGAACAGACTCCGGGCACGTCGCCCAGCGATCACCGGCGGCTTGGTGATCCAGTGGTTCTCGGCCTCAGCGCCGGGTTCATCGTTCTCTTCATCCTGTTCTCTCTGTACGACATAACGCTCGTCTCCGACAGCATCGGTGAATGGTTCACCGCGACAGCGGCGGGCCTGGGCTCATACTTCCAGTTGCTGCTGCTGGCAACCTTCTTCATTGCCCTGGGGGTTGCCATTTCGCCCGCGGCTGGCGCCCTTGTGGGGAACCGTACGACACCGGAAATCAGCACCTTCCGCTGGCTTTCCATGATCATGTGTACCCTGCTCGCCGGAGGCGGCGTGTTCTTTGCCGCCGGCGAGCCGGTCTATCACTTCGTGGTCACACCTCCGGCGTTCAACACCGAGGCAGGCACCGCCGAAGCCGTGGCCGGCGCCCTTGCCCAGTCATTCATGCACTGGGGCTTTCTGGCCTGGGCCATCCTCGGCTCACTGACCGCGATCATCCTGGCGCACAACCATTATGATCTCGGGCACCCGCTGCGGCCCCGCACCCTGCTCTACCCTGTCTTCGGGCAGCGCATTATGAGCAGCTGGATCGGCGGCGTGGTGGACGCCTGCTGCGTGGTGGCCGTGGTCGCCGGCACTGTTGGCCCCATCGGCTTCCTTGCTACGCAGGTCAGCTATGGCTTCGAGGTTCTGTTCGGCATCGAGGACCGTTACTCCACTCAATTGATGATCGTCATCGCCCTGGGTGCAATCTATGTAACCTCGGCGGTAACCGGCATCCACAAAGGCATACAGCTGCTGAGCCGGTTCAACGTGATGCTGGCACTCGCGATCGCGGCGGTCATCTTTGTCTTCGGGCCCACGCTTTTCCTCACCAACGCCTACACACAGGGCTTCGGTGAATACATCTCCTCATTCTTCCGCATGGGCACCATGACCTCCGAGACCGCGCCTGCGTGGTGGATGAAATGGTGGACGGTGTTCTTCTTTGCCTGGTTTATCGGCTACGGGCCGCTGATGGCAATCTTCGTGGCACGTATTTCCCGCGGCCGCACCATCCGGGAGATGATTCTGGCAGTCGCCGTCATGGCGCCGGTCGCCACCACCGTCTGGTTCACCCTGCTGGGCGGTTCCGGCATCTTCTACCAGATGCAGGACGTGATCGAGCTGGCCGAGCCGCTGCAGAACTTCCAGTTCGATGTGGCCACCCTCACCGTTGCCCAGGCGCTGCCCGGCGGTATGCTCATGGCACTGGCGATACTGCTGCTGACCACCATCTTCGTGGCAACCACCGGGGATTCCATGAGCTACGCGATCTCTGTCGTGGGCACCGGCCATGATGAACCGAACCGCGCAGTTCGCGTCTTCTGGGGTGTGGCCATGGCACTGATGGCAGCGATTCTGCTGTACATGGGCGAAGGCCAGATCAGCGCGCTGCAACAGTTCATCGTGATCACCGCAATTCCGGTATCACTGATCCTGTTGCCGTCACTCTGGACGGGGCCCAAGGCCGCCTACGCCATGGCCCGCCAGCAGGGTCTCATCAGCTACGAGCCGCACCCCGCCCGCCAGACGGACTGAGGTAGGGCTCAGGCGGCAATCACACGGCGGAACGGCGGCAGCGCATCCAGCAGCATGCTGCCGTAACGCCGGGAGATGATGCGACGGTCCAGGATCGTCACACGACCCGTGTCGGACTCACTGCGAAGCAGCCGCCCAGCGGCCTGCACAAGCCTTATGGAGGCGTCCGGCACGCTGATCTCCATGAAGGGGTTGCCGCCCCTTTCCTCGATCCATTCAGCCAGACTGGCCTCAATCGGATCATCCGGCACCGAAAACGGCAGTCGCGTGATGACCACGTGCTCCAGATAGGTTCCCGGCAGATCGATCCCTTCCGCGAAACTGGCCACTCCGAAGAGAATTGAAGTCTGGCCGTTGTCCACGCGCTGGCGATGGCGGTCCAGGACCTCCGCCCGGGTATGGTCATCCTGCGTGATGACGCAGTCCCGCCAGGTCTCCGGCAGCATGTCACGCACCCTCTGCATGTCCCGACGCGCGGTGAACAGGACCAGCGCCGCCGTATCCCCTTCAAGCACCCCGGGCAGACGATCCACCAGCCGCTCCGCGTAGCTGGCCGGATCCCCGGGTTCCATACTTGAGGCCGGCACCTCCACGGTGGCGTTCTCCTGGTAGCGGAAGTTCGAGGGAATCACCAGGCAGCGGCTGTCCGCCGGCAGCCCGGCACGCATGCTGAGGCGGTCGAAGCGACCAAGCGCTGTCAGGGTGGCGGAAGTCAGGATGGCGCCGAAACACCGGCTCCAGAGCCGACTGAACAGGACATTATCCGCCAGCACTGGACTGCTGTAGAGCGTGATGTCGCCATTCTCGCCACCACGGCGGTTGAGCCACCGCGCCGGCGCGGGCGTACGCGTGCTGTCCTCCCCTTCCTCGGCTTCCGGCACGGCCTCGGACCAGGCCTGCCACAGCCGCAACTGATCCTCTGCCCGGGCATGGAACTGGCCGACCACGGGGTACCAGGCTTCGGCGGTCTCGCGATCAATATCGCCTTCCCGGCGTTCATCCATCCCTTCATCCAGAAAGTCGGCCAACTGGTCCAGACGCCGCGTCAGCTGAACCTGTTGCTGCTGCAGTGCGGTCACCCGGGTGCTCAACTCGTCCGGCAACCGTGCGCCCGGGAAACGGTACTGGCTGTTACCACCGTCTTCGGCCCCTTCCCAGGGCGTGTTTTCTTCCAGCCACTCATGGACGTCCGCCAGCATCGGGTCAATTTCCCGTGCCAGATCCGTCAGTTTCTGTACCGTCCGGGCCGCCTCGGCGTCCGCCGGCAGATGCGGCAGAAGCTGGGCCAGAGCCTGGCTCAGGCTGCGCAGCCACTGACGTGTGCCTTCCAGCCCCAGGGAGGCGGCAAAGTGGTTCAGGGCCTTGTCCGGCAGGTGATGGGCCTCGTCCATCACATAGATGGTGTCCTCGGGCTTGGGCAGTATGGCGCCACCCCCCAGGGCCAGATCCGCCAGCACCAGGTCATGGTTGGCGACGATCACGTCCGCGTGTTCCAGCTCCGCACGCGCCGAGAAAAAGGGACAGCTGTCAAAATAGCTGCAACGGCGGTTGGTGCACTGGCGGTGATCGGTGGTCACGCCCTGCCAGATGTCATCGGGGATGTGGTCCGGCCAGTGGTCACGGTCGCCGTCCCACTCGCGGGCCGCGTAGCTGGAGAAAAGCTTTTCGTGGAAAGCGCGGGTTTCCGCCGGTTCGCCCGGCTCCTCCTGGAGCATGAACAGAGGAATGGTGTCGCTGTCCTGGTTACCGTGGCCATGCAGGCGCTGCTCCACCTTGGACAGGCACAGATAGCGGCCACGCCCCTTCGCCAGGGACCAGCTCACATCCAGCCCTGAATGGGCTTTCAGGTCCGGCAGATCCTTGTTCACGATCTGATCCTGGAGCGCCACCGTGGCGGTGGAAACCACCAGTTGCTTGCCAAGCTGCCGTGCCACCGGGATGGCGGCCAGGAGGTAGGCGAGGGTCTTGCCCGTGCCGGTTCCGGCTTCCAGAACACAGGCCTTGTGGGCGGACGTTCGCTGACCGTCGTTTTCCGTGATCTCACCGAGGTAGCGGGCAATCTCGGCGATCATCAGCCGCTGGCCGTAGCGCGCGCGCAGGTCCTTGCCGGCCAGCACGGCCCGATAGGCTGCCTGGATCTCAGCCTTCGTATCCTCGTTGAGCATGCGCTCCTGTCCAAAGGTCGGTTAAGAGACCGCTCATGATAGCGGGCGGCTCCCGGAGCGTACAGGCTCAGCTCGCGATTACGTGCAGCTCGGCGCCCTTGCGGTTGTGCTGGCGCAGGCGCCGGATGCAGCCTTCCAGAGTGCGCGAGATCTTGGCATGGGTTCGGATCTGGGAGATCAGCGGCCAGGTGGCACGTTCCCCCTCCAGCATCATCTCGCGCACGAATTCCGGCGACGGGTTCGACATCATGCGCCGGAAGTGCCGCATCCGGTAGCGCGGTGCCAGGGTCACGTCCCCCTGGTACTGCTGCGCCATGATGGTATAGATCTGGCCGCAGGCCTGGCGGGCAAGTTCCGGCCGCATGCGCCGCCTCAGCACATCGAACAGCCCCTTGCCATGGAACTGCATCTCCGCTTTCAGCAGTGACAGGGGCAGACTGGCGAGGCTCTCCCGGGACTGTCCATGATCCCGGCGCAGAAACGGAACCACATGCGGGTTGGTCTGGCTGACCAGCGTGAAATTCACATCGTACAGGTGCATCAGGCGTTCGCGCGGCAGGTCACTCACCACCGAACCGTCCACGAAGCGCAGGCGTGGCATGTAGGGCACCGTGGCCCCCTGGTGATCCTTCTTCTGCAACTGCACGGGCGGAAAGACCCCGGGAACCGCGGAGGAGGCCAGAGCGGCGCTCCATACCAGCATATAGGGCGAGGTATAGCCACTGAGCAGCCGCGCCCCATACTGGCCCTGGTCCGATGACACACTGATGTTGGTGGAGCGGCCAGTGTGCTGGAACGCCTCCTCGAAGGTGAACTCCCCGATATTCTCTCTCAGGCACTGCTCCAGTACGCCCTGGTCCATGAACCCGGCCCCGCGAAGGCCATTGATCACCCCCTTCCAGCGCCAGGCCTTGAGGTTGTGGCGTTCCGGCTCCAGAAGCTGGTCCAGCTCATCGTCCGGTGTGGTTCCAACCATCGCCGCCATCACAGCCCCGGCGCTGGACCCGGAGATGACCTGCGGGAGCAGATCCCGTTCCCAGAGGGTGCGGATCACCCCCAGGTGGAACAGGCCAAGCGTGGCGCCGCCGCTGAGCAGCAATGCCGGGCGGCCATAGCTCAGCAGGGTATCCTTGAAGAAGCCCAGCTTTTCGCTTTCGGGCAGCTCCTGCATGGGGGTGTCACACAGCAGGTTGATGGACTCGCACACCTGGTTCACGTATTCCTCGATCAGGTGCTTGGTGCCCACATAGCTGTTGTGGTAGAGCGCGGGGTTCGAGATGTTGCCGAGATCGTGATGGAGCCCTTCCCGGATCGCGCGCTTGAGCCGGGCATAGTCGCCGGTCTGGTGGTAGTGGCGCAGCTCCCTCAGGCGGTCATGGATGAGGTTGTAGTTGTAGAACTCGGAGGCGAACGCCTCCTTCCATTCCACATTGCCTTCCAGGTAATCCAGCTCCAGTGCCGCCGCCTTCCACTGTTCATAGGTGCGGGCCTGGCTGAGCAGCTTGCGGTAATGCGCGATCCTGCGGTTCATAATGGACTCCACTGGCCACTGCCCGGGACTACCTGACCGGAGTATAGCCTCCGATCAGAAATCCTCGAGCATTATGTCCTCATCGTCCCTGGCAAAGGGGTCACTTTCCACCCTGCCATCATTGACCTGATATTCACGACGCTGCAGGTAGGCATTGCGTATGAACGTGTAACGATCACCTGTGATCTGCTCCTCGTAGCTCAGCAGTGAGGCCCTGAGATCCACTCCGTAGAGGGCATAAAGGAAATAGACCTCGGGAGAGTCCACCTCGTCCATGAGATCCGGAACGGCGTAATCCACTCCCCTGCCCGCTGTATCCCGGACCGTTGAGGGGCCCAGGAACGGCAGCATCAGGAAGGGGCCGCTGTCGGCCCCCCAGTACCCAAAGGTCTGGCCGAAGTCTTCTTCCTTTTCCGGCAATTCCATGTAGCTGGCCACATCCACCAGCCCAAGCAACCCGAAAGTGGTGTTGAAGATAAAGCGGCCAGTGCTGACCAGCGCATCCTCGCCTTTGCCCTGGAGCAGGCTGTTGAGAATGTTACCCGGCTCGCTCAGGTTGCTGAAGAAATTGCTGACCCCATCATTCACCGGCTCCGGCGTGACACGGTTGTAGCCGCGCGCCACAGGCTTGAGCAGGTTGCGGTCCACCACTTCGTTGAAGGTGAAGATGCTGCGGTTGAACGACTCCCAGGGATCACGGTCGTCAAAGGCGGACGTATCCGCCACCTTCTGTGGATCCGCATCGTCGGGCAGCATGCTGGCGGAGCCGTCTTCCGGCTGCTGTGCACTGGCACCGGTAGCCAGTGCCAGGGTGAGACTGAACGCGAGCAGGGTTCGTTGCATCATCAACCTGTAAACCTGTCTGCAGGGGGATTGAAATCATCTATTCCGGCCCTAGAATCAGCGCCATCCATAGAACAGGAGTCATCATGTCCGAAAACCAACCCGAAGGCCGACTGGTCCATGAGGAAACCTTCCCTGTCCGCTGGGGCGACCAGGATGCCTACGGCCATGTGAACAATACGGTGTATTTCAGGTTTTTTGAAGAGGCGCGAATCCGCTGGTTCGACAGTCTCACACTGACAGCGGACGGCCAGGGCGAGGGCCCGGTGATCGTAACCACGAGCGCAACCTTCCACCAGGAACTGGTCTATCCCACCAGGATCAGGGTTGAAGTGCGCACCGGCAGGGCCGGCAACAGCAGCCTGGAGAACTTCTATCGGGTACTTGGCGCTGATGATGATGCTCTCTATGCATCAGGCAGCGCCAAGGTGGTGTGGATCAATCATGACACTGGCCGCCCCACACCCCTGCCCGACCGCCTGCGGGCATTGAGCGCGGAAAGCGGCCAATAGGGCCGCTTCAGCGCTTGCGGACCACGACGTTACCGATGGAGTAGCCAGCTCCGAAGGAACAGATGATGCCGTAATCGCCACTGTTCAGGTCGGCCTGGTACTGGTCAAAGGCGATGATGGAGCCTGCGGAGCTGGTATTGGCGTACTCATCCAGTATCACCGGCGCCTCGCCAACCTCGGCATCACGCCCAAGGACCCGCTTGGCAATCAGCTCGTTCATATTGAGGTTCGCCTGGTGCAGCCACATGCGCCGCAACTGATCGGTGCCGAGACCAAGCGACCCCAGGTGCTCGCCAATCAGCTCCGCCACCAGCGGAGAAACCTCCTTGAACACCTTGCGGCCTTCCTGAACGAACAGCTTGTCCGCCTGCCCCATGCCGGATTCATCCGCACGGTTCAGGAACCCGAAGTTGTTCCGGATGTTGTTGGAAAAACGCGTCTTGAGCCGTGTGCCCAGAACATCGAAGCCACGCCCTGCCGGCACATCATCCGGATGCTGGACGATGATGGCGGTGCAGGCGTCGCCGAAAATGAAATGGCTGTCCCGATCGCAGAAATTCAGGTGGGCACTGCAGATCTCCGGGTTCACAACCAGCACCGTGCGGGCGTGCCCGTTATTGATGGCATCAACGGCATTCTGGATGCCGAAGGTCGCCGAACTACAGGCGACGTTCATGTCGTACGCAAAGCCTTCCACGCCCAGCGCATCCTGTACTTCAACGGCCACGGCCGGATAGGGGCGTTCCAGATTCGAACAGGCGACAACGACCGCGTCCAGATCCTGCGCCCTGATCCCGGCCCGCTCCAGCGCCTGATTCGTGGCCTTGACCGCCATTTCACACTGGATGCCATAGTTCGAGTTCGGGCGCTGCGGAATCGACGGCTTCATGCGTTCGGGATCCAGTATGCCCTGCTTGTCCATCACATGCCGGCGCTTGATGCCTGAGGCTTTCTCGATGAACGCCGAGGATGAAGGCTGCAGCGCTTCCACCTCGCCACGCTCAATCGCGGCCGCGTTGCGTTCGTTGTGGCGTTCGACGTAGGCGTTGAAGGCTTCCACCAGTTCGTCGTTGTCGATGACGCTGGGCGGCGAGAAAAGACCGGTAGCGCTGATGACTGCTGAGGACACGGGATAGACTCCGGTTGTTGTTGAATGGAGAACCTGTGAAATAGTTCCTGACTCAGGATATTAACACATCGGCACCGGGTGTCAGGTGGACGGCGTCAGCGGCGGACCTGCTGCCACTGGCGCTCCAGGCGCTGAGGGGAAACCGTTACAGCGGTTCCCAGCTGCTGTGCGAAATACGACACGCGGTATTCCTCCAGCATCCACCGGTAGGTGATCAGGGCCTCGTCCTCGATCCCCTGCACGGCCAGTGCCTCGCGCCTCTCGACGTAGCGGTCCCAGAAGGGCTGGAACTCCGAGAGAAAGGCACGCTCACGGCCTGCCTCCCGGGGCATCTTGTCCAGCCGGATCAGCGCCGCGTCCATGTAACGTGGAAAATGCTTCAGCCACTCCGGCGGCGTTGCCGCCATGAACCCCGGGTAAATCAGCTGGCTCATCTGAAACTTCAGGTCCGCCATGCTCTGGGCAACATTCAGCGGGATCTTGCCCTTCAGCCCCTTCATCACCTGGTGATGGCGCTCCATGATCTGGAGCAGGAGCCGGCTGTTGGCTTCCAGCGCGGGTATGAAGTCACTTCGGCCGCTTTCAAGGCAGCTCTCCAGATCCCGCTCGCTGCGTGGCAGCGCCTGCTCCGCCAGGAAGTGGGACTGGGCCGTCGCAATGAGCATATCGTCCAGAAGCTCTGTCTTGCGCCCGACCGGGGCAAACAGCAGCGATGCTTCATGGAAGCCGGGCAGTCTTCGATCCAGATCCCGCAGGGTATTGCCGAGCCGGTTGACCAGGATGCGCGCAATCCCCCGACGGTTCAGGTACCAGGCCCGCACCGGGTCCAGCACCTGCGTCTGACGTACCCCCTGCCCCTCATCTTCCAGAACCGGATAGACACGAACCTGCATGCCACCCTGCTCGGTCTCGACACTCTCCGGCAGGTCGCCGCCCGGCCAGTCGGAGACAACCGTCTCAACTTCGGATTCCTCCGGGGCCTCCTGCATGGCACTTTCCAGCGCCTGGTGAGCCTCATCCTCGTGGCGTGCGATCAGCCCCTCCACATCCCGCCCCTGATCCAGGATGTTGCCCTTGTCATCAATCACCTGCACGTTCATGCGTAGATGGTCAGGCAGGTGATCCGGGTCCCACGCATCCTCGGGTATCCGCACGCCGGTCATGCGCTGGAGCTGTTCCCCCAGTCTACGGGGCAGTGGTTCATTGCAGGGGGTGAGATTGGCGAGGGCGGCGTCCACGAAGTCCGGCACCGGCACAAAGTTGCGGCGCAGTGATTTGGGCAGGCTTTTCACCAGGGCAATGGCGCGATCGCGCAGCAGCCCCGGCACCAGCCACCCCAGCCGCTCCACCGGCAGCTGCTTGAGCGCCATTATCGGCACCCGGATGCTCACGCCGTCCTCGGCCGTACCCGGTTCGAAATGATAGCGCAGTTCAAAGGTGAGGCCGTGCCATTGCAGCGTATCGGGATACAGGCTCTGCGTGTCCGTCCCGGGCTCTTTCTGGAAGACATCGGACTCGGTCAGGTAGAAGCGACTGAGTTGCTCGTCGTTAAGCTGCTTCCACCAGCGCTCAAAACCCTTGCCGCTGACAATGTCGGCGGGCAGGCGCTCATGGTAGAACTGGAACAGGGTCTCCTCATCCACCAGCAGATCCCGCCGGCGAACCTTGTCCTCCAGCGAAGTGACCTCTTCGATCAACTCCTGATTGGCCAGCACGAAGGGGGCCCTGGTCCTGTACTCGCCTTCCACCAGGGCCCGGCGGATGAAGATCTCCCGAGACAGCTCCGGGTCGATCCGGGCGTACCCCACGCGGCGATTGGCCACGATGGTCAGCCCATAGAGTGTGACCGACTCCATGGCCATGACCTGGGCCCGCTTCTTCTCCCAGTGCGGCTCCGCGTGGTTGCGCCGGACCACGTGTTCGGCGAGTGGCTCGATCCACTCCACCTCGATCCCCGCCACCATGCGCGCGAACACCTGGCTGGTCTCCACAATCTCGGCGGCCATGATCCACTTCGGTGGCTTCTTCGCCAGTGCGGAGCCCGGAAAGATCCGGAATTTGCGGTTACGCGTCCCGTGGAACCAGCCCTTCTCCTCCTTCAGCGCCACGTTGCCCAGCAGGCCGGCCAGAAGCGCCCGGTGCACGGAAGCATAGTCTGCCGGCCGCTGATTCACCCGCATGCCCTGCTCCTTTGCCAGCAGCAGGATCTGACGGTGAATGTCGCGCCACTCCCGCATGCGCAGAAAGGCCACGAAATGCTTCCGGCACCACTTCTGGAGCTGATTGCCGGACAGCGTCTGGCGTTGCTCTTCCCAGGCGTTCCATAGATTGAGCAGACTGTTGAAGTCCGAATGGTTGTCGCGGAACAGCGCGTGCGCCTGGTCCGCCTGGGTCTGTTTGTCGCCCGGGCGCTCGCGCGGGTCCTGGATACTGAGTCCGGCCGCGATCACCGCCACCTCGGCCAGACTGCCCTCCCACTCAGCCGCCAGCAGCATGCGCGCCAGCCTTGGGTCCACCGGCAGCCGCGCCATGCGCCG
This sequence comes from Halospina sp. K52047b, assembly GCF_008709855.1. NCBI lineage: Bacteria > Pseudomonadati > Pseudomonadota > Gammaproteobacteria > Halospina > Halospina sp. K52047b. The sequence goes on from NZ_VYJH01000006.1 coordinate 15,954, forward strand.
CCCAGCCTTGGTTACTTTGCGTCCCCGATCCACGGCCCCCAGCTCTTCCAGCAGCTTGTAGCCGTCGTTGACCAGGCGCTTATCCGGTGGGTCGATGAAGGGGAAGCGCTTGACGTCGCCCAGTCCCATGTTCGTCATCTGCAGGATCACAGACGCCAGGTTGGTCCGGCGGATCTCCGGGTCCGTGAACTCGGGCCGATTCAGGAAATCCGACTCGTCATAGAGTCGAAAACAGATCCCGGGGGCCACACGCCCACAGCGCCCCTTGCGCTGCTCCGCGCTGGCCTGGGCGATGGGCTCAACCGGCAGGCGCTGCATCTTCGAGCGCACGCTGTAACGGCTCAGCCGCGCCACACCCGTATCGATCACGTAATGGATGCCCGGCACCGTCAGCGAGGTCTCGGCCACATTGGTGGCCAGCACGATCCGTCGCCCGCCATGGGGCTGGAACACCCGGTTCTGCTCGCGATTCGACAGCCGCGCATACAGCGGCAGCACCTCGGTGTGCTGAAGATCCGCATGGCGCAGCTCCTTGCTCACCTGCCGGATGTCCCGCTCCCCCGGCAGGAACACCAGGATATCCCCGGGCCCCTTGCCCTGATCCTTCTCGTAATCCTCGATCTCATGAACGACCGATTCGATCGCCCCTGGCCAGCCCGACTCCGGATCCTCAGAGTCCGCCAGCGGCCGATACCGCACCTCCACCGGATGCGTCCGCCCCGAAACCTCCAGCACCGGCGCATCGTCAAAATAGGCACTGAAGCGGTCCAGCTCGATGGTCGCCGAAGTAATGATCACCTTCAGGTCAGGCCGTTTCGGAAGAATCCGTTTGAGCGCCCCCAACAGGAAATCGATGTTCAGACTGCGCTCATGGGCCTCATCCACAATGATGGTGTCGTAGCGGTCCAGAAAGCGGTCATGGGTCAGCTCATTCAGCAGGATGCCGTCCGTCATCACCTTCACCAGTGAATCATCACTGGTCTGGTCACTGAACCGCACCTGGTAACCCACCGTCTCGCCGACCCGGGTCTCCATTTCTTCCGCCAGACGCTGCGCCACCGTGCGCGCCGCAATCCGCCGCGGCTGGGTATGCCCCACCAGCCCGCGCCGGCCACGCCCGGCCTCAAGCGCCATCTTCGGCAACTGCGTCGTCTTGCCCGACCCCGTCTCACCGGCAACGATCACTACCTGATGCTGCTCCAGCAGCGAGCGGATATCCTCTACCCGCTCCGAAACCGGCAACGACTCGGGGTACGAAATGGAGGGGACCAGCGAGCGCCGCCGCGCCAGCGCCTCCTGCCCCTCCTGCAGAAGGGCCTCAATCCGATCCCGGTTTTTCGGATCCGGATCCCCCTTGCCCATCAGCCGAAGGATGCGCGCAGTCTCCCACTGCCGGCAGTCAGCCAGGGATTGCTTGATCTGTGTTCGCCAATCAGTACTTTGCTCAGTCAATGAAAGATGCGCTCCGGAATGCAAGGATCTCAAAGGTGGAGTGAGGAGGGGACTGTTAATCGGGAAGCTCTGGAGCCATGGATGGCGGAAGAGCAGCGTAATGGGGTTTGCGCGACTAAGCGCAAACGGGCTTGCAGGAGGCAAGCCCAGGATCTTTTAGCGGAGCAGGATAGCGCAGCTAAAAGATATTTACAGCGTTTCCCGATCAACAGTCCCCTCCTCACTCCGCCCGGCAGCCCCTCGTCAGGCTTGTATCTTGAGCATCCATAGACCAAAAAACCCCGCCTGAACCAGACGGGGTTTCCAAGTAACGGCAGCTGAACCCAATCAGCTGTCCCGAAGTTCCTTCCGCAGAATCTTGCCCACGTTACTCTTGGGCAGCTCATCCCGGAATTCAACATGCTTCGGCACCTTATAGGCCGTCAGGTTCTCACGGCAGTACTTGATGATCTCCTCCTTGGTCACATCCTGCTCCTTCGCGACCACAAAGATCTTCACCGCCTCACCGCTCTTGTCATCCTGAATGCCCACGGCGGCACACTCCAGAACTTTCGGATTCCCCATCACAACGTCCTCAATCTCATTCGGATAGACGTTGAAACCGGATACCAGAATCATGTCCTTCTTACGGTCCACGATCCGAACAAAACCATCCTCCTGGATCATGGCCACGTCACCAGTACGGAACCAGCCTTCCGAGTCAATGGACTTGCTGGTCTCCTCAGGGCGCTGCCAGTAGCCCTTCATAACCTGTGGCCCATGAACGCAGAGCTCGCCGGCCTCCCCGACCGGCTGATCATTACCCTCATCGTCAACGGTCTTGATCAGAGTACCCGGGATCGGGATACCAATAGTGCCGACCTGCGCGTTTCCAAGCGGGTTCAGGCTCACCACCGGCGAGGTCTCGGTCAGGCCATAGCCCTCAGTGATCTCGCACCCGGTGACCTGCTGCCACTGATCCGCCGTTGGCTTGGTCAGTGCCATGCCCCCGGCAACCGTGATCTTCAGGTTACTGAAATCCAGATTGCGGAACTCCTCGTTGTTCGCCAGCGCCACGAACAGCGTGTTCAGGCCCATGAACACCGTGAACTGCCACTTCTTCAGCTCCTTGACGAAGCCCGGGATGTCACGCGGGTTCGGGATCAGGATGCTGTGACTGCCACTCTCCAGCATGACACCGCAATTCATGGTGAACGAGTAGATGTGGTAGAGCGGCAGCGGTGCAACCACCACCTCCTTACCCTCATCCATCTGAGTCTCAACCATCGGCTTGACCTGCAGCAGGTTCGAAACGAGGTTGGCGTGGGTCAGCATGGCACCCTTGGCCACACCCGTGGTGCCACCGGTGTACTGCAGCACCGCAATGTCCTCGCGCTGGATGCTGACCGGCCGATAGGTCAGGCCGGCGCCGGTCCTGAGCACTTTCGGGAAGGCGTGGGCCTTCGGCAGATTGTAGGCCGGCACCATCTTCTTCACGTGTTTGACCACGCTGTTCATCAGTTTGCGCTTGAGCGGCTTGTGCAGGTCCGCAAGCTCGGTGACGATGACGTGCTCAAGACCCGTGTTCGGCAGCACCTTCTCGACATTGCTCGCCATGTTGGCCAGCACGATCAGGGCACGGGCGCCGGAATCATTGAACTGGTGCTCCATCTCGCGCGTGGTGTAGAGCGGGTTGGTGTTCACGACCACCAGACCGGCCCGCATGGCACCAAAGATGGCGATCGGGTACTGGGGAATATTGGGCATCTGGATCGCGATGCGATCGCCCTGCTGGAGATCCGTCTCATTCTGGAGCCAGGCTGCGAAAGCGCGGCTGTAGTGGTCCAGATCCCGGTACGTCAGTGTCACGCCCACACCACTGAACGCGGGCCGGTCCGCAAACCGCGCCACGGATTTCTCAAACACATCCAGCATGGTGCTGTACTGGTTCGTGTCCACGTCCCGGGAGAGATCTGACGGGTACTTCTCTTTGAAAAACTGCTCCATATCCATGACGGATCTCCTGAGTAACCTGTCGTTTGATTAGTGTTTTTGTGGCTCGGGATCTTAAAGCCTTTTTACGGTCACGTCATCCGTGTGCAATGTGGCTCAGCGGCTGAGATAGCGCATCGCGGACTCCAGCCCCTCCAGGGTCATCGGGTACATCTGGAAGCCCACCAGCTTCTGGATCATCCCCAGGGAACCACCCTGCCCCCAGTAATCCTCGGGCAACGGGTTGAGCCAGACCACCTTGCTGAAGTGGTCCGTAAGGCGCTGGAACCAGGTCGAGCCCGCCTCCTCGTTCCAGTGCTCGATCGACCCGCCTGGATGGCTGACCTCATAGGGCGCCATGGTGGCGTCGCCCACAAAGATCACCTTGTAATCCGACGGATAGGTGTTGATCACCTCCCAGGTGGGGGTAATCTCGGTGGTACGTCGGCTGCTGTCCTTCCAGACACCCTCGTAGACGAAGTTGTGGAAGTAGTAGTACTCCAGGTGCTTGAACTCCTCCCGGCAGGCCGAAAACAGCTCCTCGCAGACCTTCACGTGCGGGTCCATGGAACCGCCCACATCAAAGAACAGCAACACCTTCACCGCGTTGTGGCGTTCCGGGACCATCTTCAGATCCAGGTACCCCCCGTTGCGGGCGGTGTTGCGGATGGTGTCATCCATGTCCAGGTGCTCGGGGGCCCCCTCGCGCGCGAACTTGCGCAGGCGCTTGAGCGCCACCTTGATGTTGCGTGAGCCGATGGTGACGCTGTCATCCAGATCCCGGTATTCGCGCTTCTCCCAGACCTTGACCGCGCGCCCGTGTCGACCTTTCTCCTGGCCAATGCGATAGCCTTCAGGGTTATAGCCATTGGCGCCGAAGGGCGACGTACCACCGGTACCGATCCACTTGTTGCCGCCCTCGTGGCGGTCGGTCTGCTCGTCCATGCGCTTCTTGAAGGTCTCGATCAGCTCCTCGAGGCCTCCAAGGGAGTCGATCTGCGCCTTCTCCTCTTCGGAAAGGTGTTTCTCGAACTCGGAGCGCAGCCAGTCATCGGGAATCAGCGCCTCAAGCAGTTCATCCAGGTTCTCGATGCCCTTGAAATAGGCATCGAATGCCCGGTCGAACTTGTCGTAATGACGCTCGTCCTTCACCAGGCACAGGCGGCTCAGGAAGTAGAAATCCTCCAGATCCGCAAATGCCAGGCGCTTCTGGAGCGCCTCGGTCAGGTCCAGAAACTCCCTCAGGCTGGCCGGCACTCCGGCACGGCGCACTTCCAGGAAAAAGTCGATGAGCATAGGGCCCCCGCTGTCAGTGGATCCGCGCTTCGGTCAGCGTATCAGCGACGCCGGCGCGCCATGAATGCCAGTTTCTGAAGCAGGTGCACATCCTGTTCGTTCTTGACCAGCGCACCGTAGAGCGGCGGCAGTGCATTGGAGGTGTCTTTGTCCTGGATCACCTTCTGGGCCAGATCATCCGCCATCAGAAGCTTGAGCCAGTCAATCAGCTCGGAGGTGGAGGGCTTCTTCTTGAGGCCGGGAACACGGCGCACATCGAAGAAGATCTCCAGCGCATCCTGCACCAGCTGTTGCTGGATGCCCGGGAAGTGAACGTCCACGATCTCCTTCATGGTGTCGTGGTCGGGGAAATCGATGTAGTGGAAGAAGCAGCGGCGGAGGAAGGCATCCGGCAGCTCTTTCTCGTTGTTACTGGTGATGACCACGATGGGGCGTTGCTTGGCCACCACCTGCTGCTGCGTCTCGTACACATAGAACTCCATGCGGTCGAGTTCCTGCAGCAGGTCGTTGGGAAATTCGATATCCGCCTTGTCGATCTCGTCGATCAGCAGCACAGCCCGCTGGTCCGCCTCGAACGCTTCCCAGAGCTTGCCCTTGACGATGTAGTTACCGATGTCGTGAACCTTGTCGGAACCCAGCTGGGAATCACGCAGGCGCGACACCGCGTCGTACTCATAGAGCCCCTGCTGCGCCTTGGTGGTGGACTTGATGTGCCAGGTGATCAGCTCGGCGCCGACGCCCCGCGCCATCTCCTCGGCCAGCATGGTCTTGCCGGTACCGGGCTCGCCCTTGATCAGGAGCGGGCGCTCCAGCGTGATGGCCGCATTGACCGCCATCTGGAGCTCATCCGTGGCAACGTAATTCTCGGTACCCTCAAATTTCATGTCAGCAACACCTCAGTCAGGAAACCTGCGGCCATGGAGCCCTGCTCAATCAGGGTCCGGCCTTCTACGAGGTGCGAAGTATATAGGCAGGGCGTCGGGGCCAACAAGTAAGCGGTTGGCCCCAAAGGCGGAAACACTGTTCAGCAATGGTCAGTGACCGTCAGCGGTTACGATTGCCGTCGTCGTCTTCTCCCGAATCCGCCTCGTCCTCCTGGTCCGGAAGGTCGTCAAATTCGGATATATCAAAGTCCTCCAGCGAGAACTCATCCTCATCAGCACTCTGCTGATTCTCCTCCAGGATCTGGTCAGCCAGGGCCTCCGGCTCCTCGGAGGCGTCATCATCGCCAAGGGTCGGGATGGCCTCATCCTCCTCACCGGTTGCCTGCGATGCCTCTGAATCCGACGCTTCTTCCGTTTCCTGTTCCTGTTCCTGTTGCACTGATTCTGCGTCCATTCCTGGCGCCGGGTCAGGTTCCGACTCCGGTTCTGCGGATGCGCCCATGGTGTCCATGTCGTCCACTGTGGGGATGGCCTCCTCAGCCGCGCCGGTGTCGGCCGAGTCCTCGGGGACCGCCGTCTCCGGCTCGGAAGCTGTTTCATCGCCGGGGCCCGTCTGCTGGGCCTGGTACGCAGCCGCCGCTTCAGCAAGCGAGGTTCCCTCATCCTTGTCAGGCTCGCCCTCCAACTCCTCCGGCTGCTCCGGCTCCAGATCCGCTTCCATAGCCGGCTCTTCCTGCTCGGCCACCACATCCGCCGGTTCAGTTCCAGGACCAACAGGCGACTCGGGCTTCTCCGTCTCCTGTTCATCGCCATTACCACGCCGGCGCAGCCACCACCAGAACCCGCCCGCGATGGCGCCAAGCCCGATGATCAGACCGCCACCAACGCTGCCCCAGAGCAGCCAGTTGATGCCGGCATCCGGCTCAGACCGCTGTTCCGGCTCGGGAGTCTCTTCCGGCACTTCAACCGGCTCGGGATCAAACAGTGGCTCTTTCTGTTCAGGTTGGGACGGGGTCGCGGGCTCGGGCGCAGGCTCCGGCTCGGGTGCCGGTTCAGGCTGCCGAGGCTCAGGCTCGAGCGCCCGGTAGTCCGCCGTATCCGCCGTTCGCGGGAATTCCGCCGCGAACGGCGGCGTGTCCAAGGAGACCACCCGCCCGTCCTGGGTTTCCGCCTGCATACGGAGCCGTACCTGATAGGTGCCGTTACCCCGCTCACCATGGAGGGTCAGTATGCGCTCACTGGTGCCTGAGGCCGGCTCCAGTGAACGCTTCCGTGTTTCACCATCCGGGCCTGTCACTGAAGCCTCAACCTGGATACTGTCCGCCTCCAGACCTGGATCCCGTGGCATTACCCGGAAGGTCCATCGGCTGTCATCGCCGGTACCAAGGCCCTGGATCTCCGTGTCAAAAGGCGGCGCCAGTGTTACCTTCTGGCGCTGGCTGCGCTGGAAGGTTTCGCCTTCACCGATGAGGCGGACCTCGTATTGCCCGGGTTCGGTCAGGGTTCGGATTTCGCCATTGAAGACGCCATTTGAGGGAACGCGGTCGCCGGAAAGCCGGACGGTGCCCTGGCGGTCACCCTCCGCATTCCGGATCTCGGCACGGACATCCATGACGCCGAGGAAATCCTCATCCGTCAGCCTGTCGCCGTCTTCATAGAAAGCCACTTCCAGATCCAGAATATCCGAAGCAAAGAAGCGCGAGGGCAGGTCCCCCGCCGCCATGCGCAGCTCACTCACCACCTTGATCCGGCTATCCGGGCCCACCATGGCGTCCACTTCCCAGCGCCCGGTAGCGGGCTCTGGAATGGTCACCAGGTCATAGGTCTCTGCGCGGTGCCAGCGGGCCCCTTCCGGCAGGCTATTGCGCGTCACCCGGCTACCCGAGGGATCAACGAGCTCCGCGGACTCACTGCCCTCATCCCGGAAGATCAGGGCAGTGAATTCATCCACGCTGTCATCGATCGAGAAGCCGTTGTTCTCAAGCGGCACCTCTTCCGTTGGAGAGGCTGCCCCAAAGGCGGAGAGAAAGGCGCTGATCAGCTCCGAATCGGAGCGTGCAATGGCGTGATGGCCCCCGGTCTCGGCGGCGAGCTGCTCCAGCAGCGGCCGATCGGCTTCGTCGGAGAGCGCGATCGTATGCAGACGCGCGCCGTGCTCGCGGAAGTGCCCGAGCACGTCGTCAAGGATGCGCTGGCGCTCTTCCCGGCTGGCTTCCTCCCCTTCCGGCACATCCACCATACCGTCGGTCAGCAGGACCACATGGGTATTGTCGTAGCCCCCACCAGGCCAGAAATCCTCAGTGGCGGTCTCCAGCGCCCGCCCTATTTGGGTGTACTGGCCGGGGGAACCGATACGGGAGCGGGCATCGCGCATCTCCTGGCGCCACTGGTCATCAACCTCTTCCAGAGGTACCAGCATGTTGACATAACGCGCAAAGGTCCACAGACCGCTACGGGCCCCTTCAGGCATGAGTTCCGCGAGCATGGGCACTGCCTCTCCCCGCAGATTGTCGGGGTCAGTGCGCTTCATGCTCCCGGAAACATCCACCACAAACCGCACATCGATATTATCGGGCAGCTCCGGTGCCTGGGTCTGGGACGCCTGCTCCTGGGCCTGGACAGTCACCAGCCCGGTCACCGTGAACAGCAGAATGGTCAGGAGGGCGCGGAACGATCTGGACGCTGACTTTCCCATGGTGGCCTTATTAAAGCGGTTGATTACACTCAACCTATAGCAGGAATCCCGTGGAATGAAAGCACCGGTAAAGCGGGTGTCTCAGCTTTTCCGGCGCCGGTAGCGAGCCCAGCCGGAATCCAGGGCCAGCACGAGCACCATGACAATGGCGGCGAGTGCGTAGACAAACAGGGTGCGCCCCATCACGTCCGGCTGCTCAAGCACCACGGCATAGAAGAAATTCAACCACGCGGGCACCAGCCATTCCGCGGCCCGCTCCGAGGCCACCGGGGTCAGCAGAACCACGGCGAAAAGACCCTTGAGAAACTGGCGGAGGATGCGCAGAGGCAACCACCACACGATCACAGCCCAGAAGCGGTAGACGACCAGGAAGCCAAGCAGATAGACCGCCCAGGCAATATTGTATTCAGTCAGCAGCATGTCCATGGACCTAACCGGTAACCTCCGTCTCCTTCGGGGGCATCTGGAGATAGAAGCCCTGGTCCCCGATCGCCGCAATCACATCACTGGCACTGGCCCGTGCCAGCTTCCGGTCCGGGGTCAGCACCAGATCCATGGCATGAATCGGATGGCCAAAATAGGTCATCAGTGATGACGGGAGCGTGGCCGGATCTGTCTCCCTTGGCACGAACACGTACATGCCTTCACGCTTGCTGCTGCGGTAAATGCTGATCAGGTGCTTGTCACTCATGGAAACAGGCTTCCAGTTCCTCTCTGCGGGGTGCCAGTGCCCGGCCGCGCCAGCCCTGCGTCAGAAGATCGGGCAGGCGGCCCTCACGAAGGCCGGTGCGGACGGCTGGCTCAAGATAACGCCTCGAAGCGATGAGTTCCAGCGGCAGATCCAGGCTTTCCGCCTGCTCGGCCAGAATCCGCTTTACGTTTCGGTAATGATTCTTCTCACTGCGGGTCAAAGGGGCCGGTATGGGCTCTAGGGACTGCTCCGGGCCCTCAACCACCTCTGAGATGACCGCCAGAAGCGCATCACCCTCACGCCGCACGACCCCGCTGGGCATATCCTCTATGGCCGCGAGCGCCTTACGGCTGCGCGGCACCGCTTCGGCCAGGCGGATCAGAAGCCGGTCCTCAATGACCCGGCCACGCGGACGGTCCAGTTCCCGGCACCGGTGCTCACGCCAGGTGCACAACGCCCGCAGTACGGCCTGATTGCCCGGGCGCAGCCGCCAGGCCCCGGTAAGTCTCAGATAGTAGGATTCAGGCGCATCAGCAACGCTCTGACGTTCGCACCAGGTCCGGCTCTCCTCGGCCAGCGCCTCCTGGAAGCCTCTGGCCGCAACCTGCTCCATAAGCTGCTCATGGAGCGGGCGCAGGTAGTGAACATCGGCCACGGCATAGTACAGCTGGGCATCGGACAGCGGGCGTGCCAGCCAGTCCGACCGGGTTTCGCCCTTGCCTAGGGCCACCCCGAGACAGGATTCGACAAGCCTGGCATAGCCCACGGACATACCATGGCCGGCAAAAGCCGCCGCCAGCTGCAGATCCAGTGCGCCACGAACACGCACACCGAGCCAGTCCCGGAACAGTTCGATGTCCTCACTCATGGCATAAAGGTGTTTCGAGCGGTCCGCATCCTCCAACAGCTTGCGCAGCACCCCGGAGCCCTCGGCAGCCCCGGGTTCAACCAGCGCAACCTCCCCTGCTGCGGCCAGCTGCATCAGACCCGGGATCGCATGGAAGGTGGTCACCCGTTCGAACTCGGAGTCCATGCCAACCGGATGCTCCGGCGGCAGATCAGCCAGCCAGTCATCCAACTGTTGCGGGGTGTCCAGCCAGGCGGCCTGATCCGGGTTGGGTTGATCCATGAGTGACTCCACTACCCGGCGAAAGGCCGGCGGCCCCGCAGGGCATGACTGAGCGTACCGCCATCGACACCGCCCAGCTCACCTCCCACGGGAAGACCCTGGGCAGGCCGGGTGATCGTGACTGTTTCCGGATCCACACGGTCCGCGATGTAATGGGCGGTGGCATCGCCCTCAACGGTAGCGTTGGTGGCCATGATGAGTTCCGTCACCCCCCGTTCATGGATCTGGGCCAGCAGCTGATCCACCCCAATATCCTCGGGGCCTATGCCATCAATGGGAGACAGATGCCCCAGCAGTACAAAGTAGTAGCCCCTGTAATCCCCTGATTGCTCAATAGCGGCGAGATCGGCGGGCGATTCCACCACGCACATCAGCGAACTGTCCCGCCTGTCATCGGCACAGACCGGGCACAGGGCGTCCTCGGCAAAGGTCTGGCAGCGCTCACAGCGACCGATGTTGGCCAGGGCGTCGTCAAGCTGGCGTGCCAGGGCGCCAGCCCCAGCACGATCGCGCTCCAGGAGCTGGAAGGCCATGCGCTGGGCGGACTTGCGTCCCACACCGGGCAGGCACTGTAATGCATCAATCAGCGCCTCAAGACGCGGACTCAGACTCATGGGCCCTCCGGCTCAGAACGGCATGTTGAAACCGGGGGGCATGCCCATGCCCTGGGTCATGTTGCCCATCTTCTCCTTCTGGTATTCCTCGACACGGCGTACGGCATCGTTCACCGCCGCCGCCATCAGGTCCTCCAGAACCTCGCGGTCCTCGTCCATCAGGGATGGATCAATGTCCACGTTACGCACATCATGGCGCCCGTTCATGGTCACCTTCACCATGCCGGCACCGGACTCCCCAGTAACCTCAGCCTTGGCAATCTCTTCCTGCGCCTTCTGCAGGTCCTCCTGCATCTGCTGCGCCTGCTTCATGATGTCGTTCATGCCACCCTTCATCGTGCCACCTCTCTGCTGTTTGATGCCGCCGCTGGCGAAGCCTGCGGAGGCTTTATACTGTCTTCAATAACCTGGCCGCCGAAACGCTCCACAATCTGCTGCACCACGGGATCCCCGTGAATGGCGCTGACGGCATTCGCCTGCGCCTCTTCCATCTGCGCCTGCCGGTGGGTTTCCGGGGTTGCCTGGCCCGGCTCACCCTCACGGAAGACCAGGGTAATGGTACTGCCGACCACAGCCCCAACAGCCTCACGGATCCGTTGCTGGTGACGCTCATGCAGCAGCTGGTAATGCCCGGCGGCCAGCGTCAGAACCCAGGCCCCTTCTTCCTCATGGCAGGCCGCGTTCGCGGCCAGCGTCGCCGGCATGCCCTGAAGGGGGAGCTGATCGAAGTCACGGCACCAGTCGAAACCGGACGCCACACCGGGCTCCGGGGTGACAGCCAACGTCTCGGGCGCCTCCGTGGCTGGTGATGCCTCCCCGGCATTCCGGTCCGCCTCGTCCTCAGGAATGGGCGGCTCTGGTTCAGGCACCGGATCCGGCGCTGGTTCGGGCTCGGGAGCGGGTTCAGGCTGGGGCTGGGGTTCTGGTTCGGGCTCCGGCGGGGATACCGGTTCCCCGGCGGGAGCGCCCGATGCCTCCGCCGCCGGCTCCGAGCGGCCACCCTGCGGTGGGGTCGCAACCGGCTCCGGCCGGAAAGCGAGCATGCGCAGCAGTGCCATCTCAAAGCCCATGCGCGCATCCGGCGTGATCGCCAGATCCCGCCGGGCGGTCAACGCCGTCTGGTAGAACAGCTGGGCATCTTCCGCGCTCAACTGACCTGCCAGGGTCCGGACCTGCTCCCGGTCTCCCTGGCTGTTGTCATTGCTCCCGGGAATCGCCTGCTCCAGGGAGATTCGATGGAACACATCCAGCATGTCCGCCAGTACCGCGCTGTAATCCGGTGCGTACTCCGCGATCCGGTTTACCTCCCTGAGCAGCGTCTGGCCATCTCGCTGGACCAGGGCATCCAGCATACTGAAGATGTCCGCCCGGTCGAGGGTGCCCAGCATCCGGCTGACGCTCTCGGATTCCAGACGTCCGCCACTGAATGCCACCGCCTGGTCGGTCAGGCTCAGGGCATCGCGCATACTGCCATCGGCGGCACGCCCCAGAAGCCAGAGGGCACTGTTCTCATACTCAATACCTTCCTGGGCCAGGATGTGCTCCAGATGGGATACGATCAGTTCCGGCCCCAGGCGCTTGAGATTGAACTGCAGGCAACGCGACAGGATCGTGACCGGCAGCTTCTGGGGGTCAGTAGTGGCGAGCAGGAACTTAACGTGGTCCGGCGGCTCCTCCAGTGTCTTCAGCAGCGCGTTGAAGCTGTGGCTGGAGAGCATGTGGACCTCGTCAATGAGGTATATGCGGAAGCGACCGCGGGTTGGCGCGTACTGGACGTTGTCCAGCAGCTCACGCATGTCCTCCACGCGGGTCTGGGAGGCGGCGTCGATCTCGATCAGGTCGACGAACCGCCCATCCTGGATTTCACGGCAGCTGTCGCATTCGCCACAGGGATTGGAGCTGACGCCCTGCTCGCAGCTCAGGCACCGCGCCAGAATCCGGCCGATCGTGGTCTTGCCCACGCCCCGGGTACCGGTGAACAGAAACGCCTGATGCAGCCGATCCTGATCCAGCCCGTGCACGAGCGCCCTGAGCACGTGCTCCTGACCAACAAGATCCTGAAACCGGGAAGGGCGCCATTTGCGCGCAAGTACCTGATACGTCATGCCGGACCATCCATTATCTGATGGGATACCTTATCACGGCCTTATCTTGGGCTGGCAAGCAGAGGGCTGGCCGGGGAGCAAAGCTCGGGAAAGGAAAAACTGGGGGTGGCCTGCCAGCGACACTCCGGCACACGAATCCACCGCTACGGCTGCTCCCTTCCGGGCCTGACCGGGTTCACGGTTTATCGTTGCGAAGGCACCAGCAGGACCACCATCGCGCTCAGTCCGGCGGCTGATCCCGCCTGCGCTGAGACCGCGGAGTCTATCACCGCCGTAACCCGCGCTTCAAGCGGTAACCATCGTCAAACAGAGGTGCAGCCTCTATACTCCCCATGTCTAACGGACATTACCACAGCATAGAGGACCCCCATGCCAGCTGCGCCACGCATCCTGATTTTACTGGCGGCGCTGATAAGCGCCGGCTGTACCCACTTTACTTCCTCCTCCACAGCGGAAAGTGACCTCAGGGTGCTCAAGACGCAGCTGGCGCAACAGCAGGATCAACTGGCCTCCCAGCAGGTATTGCTCAACGCCCTGCTGAGCGGAAACAGGAACGTGGCGGAACAGCAGCAGCAGGGGTTCGCCAATGTCCAGGACCAGATGGAGCGGCTGCGCAGCGTCACCAACCGTCATCTTGCATCCCGCAGCACCAACAACGATGGCGACACCTGCCCGATCCTGAACACCGGCCCGGCCAACGGGAACGAACAGTGCTCCGGACTCACGACCATCGGTTCGGTGGAGGGCATCCGCCTGCTGCCGCCGGATCATCTTTTTGAGGCGAGGATCGACACCGGTGCCAATACCTCATCCCTGGACGCCAGGGATATCGAGTTCTTTGAGCGCGACGGTGATGACTATGTCCGCTTCACACTGGCGGGCGAGCATTTCGCAGACCGCGGCGCCATGGAACTGGAACGCCCGGTGTCACGGTTCGTGGAGATCATCCAGGCATCCACTGATGAGAATGAAAGGCGCGCAGTGATTGAACTCCAGTACCGCATCGGCTCGATTGAGCGGGTTGCGGAGTTCACCCTGAGCAACCGGGAACGCCTGACCTACCCTGCCCTGATCGGGCGCAACATCCTCAGGGATCTGTTTACGGTGGATGTATCACGACAGTTCATACTCAGTGACCCCGATAAACTGAAAGAGGCCGCCGGCAGCATCGAGGGTGAAGAATGAGGCAACAGCCACTTTTCTTCCTCGCTGTATCGGTGCTGATCATCATTGGTGTGTCAATGATGTGGCTGCGGCATGACCGCCTGGGGATTCCCCTGCTGCCGGCAAACGACACGCCAGTCTGGCTGGTGGAGGCACGCATCGATTTCGTCGCCCTGGGAGACGAGACACTGGCAAGCCTGAGCCTCCCGAATGACCCACCGGGTTACCGTATCATTTCCGAACAGGCCGCCTCTCCGGGTTACGGGTTCTCGCGCATCATTGAATCCACGGGGCGTCGTGGCGAATGGTCCAAGCGGCAAGCGACGGGCCCCCAGACCCTCTATTACAAGGTTCAGTTCGCTCCGGGCAAGAACGGAACGCCCCGCCCCAGCGGCAACACCGAGGCTCCCTCTGACCCCCAACGGATCATCTGGGAGGAGCCCCAGGCCACAGCCGCCGCCGACCTGCTGGAAACAGCCCGGCGGCGCTCCAGTACACCGGCGAGCCTGACCCGGGAACTGATCAAGGCAGTCCAGAGCCCCAACGACCAGAACGCGGCACTGCTGCTGGACCAGCACTCACCCCAGCAGCTGGTTGTCCGCCTTCTCAACCAGTCCGGTGTCCCAGCCCGTCTCGCCATGGGCCTGAAGCTGGAGGATGCCCGCCGCAACCAGAGCCTCCAGCCGCTGGTGGACGTCTACATCGAGGATTCCTGGCACCTCTATGACCTGGAGCGCGGTGGCCAGCAGGGCATCACGCCCAATACCCTGGTCTGGCACCGCACCAGCGGGCCCGTTCTGGATGTCATGGGCGGGCAGAACTCCCAGGTGCGCTTCTCGATGATGCGCCAGAGCATTCCCGCCCTCGACCTCGCCCAGAGCCAGACCTCGGCCGACCAGCCTCTGGGTTATATCAGCCTCTACCAGCTGCCGATTGAGGAACAGGGCATGCTGAAGCTCCTCCTGCTGCTGCCCCTGGGCGCCCTGGTTGTGGCCTTCATGCGGATCGTGATCGGCATCCGCACATCCGGCACCTTCATGCCGGTTCTGATTGCCCTGGCCTTCATCCAGACAACGCTGCTGCCGGGCCTCACCGCCTTCCTGACCATTGTCGGGCTGGGACTGCTCCTGAGAGGGTATCTGTCACGCCTCAACCTCCTGCTGGTGGCCCGGATCGCCGCAATGATCGTACTTGTGGTGCTGCTGACAGGTCTGCTGAGTGTCTTTGGCCATGAAATGGGGATCAACCTTGGGATGACCATCACCTTCTTCCCGATGATCATCATTGCCTGGACCATCGAGCGGATGTCGGTGATCTGGGAGGAACAGGGGGCCCGGGAAGTCGCCATACAGGGCGGTGGCAGCCTGCTGGTGGCCATTGCCGCCTATGGGCTCATGCAGCTGGCGACAGTCCGACACCTTACCTTCAACTTCCCTGAGGTCCACCTGATCATTCTCGCGCTGATCCTGCTCGTCGGGCAGTACACGGGCTACAAGCTGTCCGAGCTTTACCGTTTCCGTTCGATGGTGGAGAAGGACTGATGCTGGTGTCTCCCGCCACACTCCGGAGCCATGGCCTGCTGGGCATGAACCGCCGGAACGTGTCCTATATCTCCAGGTATAACGAGCGCCGCCTCTATCCGCTGGTGGACGACAAGAAGCTCACCAAGGAGCGGGCCATGCTGCACGGGGTGGCTACACCCACCCTGCGCGATGTCATCGATACCCAGCATGGCGTCCGCGATCTGGGTAAGCGCCTCGGGGGACTCGAGCGTTTCGCCATCAAACCCTCCCGTGGGGCCGGCGGCAAAGGCATTATGGTCATCCGGGAGCGCGACGGCGAGCAGTTCCTGAAGGCATCCGGACAGGCCCTCACGCTGGGTAGCCTGCAGCGTCACTGCTCCAACATTCTTGCAGGCCTGCACTCCCTTGCCGGCGCCCCCGACTCGGTCATCATCGAGGACCTTATCGAGGCGGACCCCTACTTCGAGTCCCTGTCCGTCGAGGGCGTCCCGGACATCCGCGTCATTATTTTCCGCGGGATACCGGTAATGGCCATGCTCCGGCTCTCAACCCATGCCAGCGACGGCAAAGCCAACCTGCACCAGGGCGCGATCGGCGTCGGGCTGGACCTGGCCAGTGGCCGCTGCATACACGCGGTACAGCACTCCAGGCGCGTACACAGCCATCCGGACACCGGCGTTGACCTGAACCGTATCGCCATCCCGGACTGGCAGAACCTCCTCACCCTCGCCGCCCGCTGCCATGACCTGACCGGACTCGGGTATCTGGGCGCCGACATCGTGGTCGACCGCAACCGGGGGCCGTTGATGCTGGAGCTCAACGCCCGGCCCGGCCTGGCCATCCAGATTGCCAATGGCAAGGGACTTCTGCCCCGGCTTCAGTGGATTGAGGCCCAGGAGAACATCCCGGACAGCGCTGAGGCACGGGCGGGGATGGCCATGGCGGAGTTCGGGGAGAAGATCCCGACATAAAAAAACCCGGCACATGGCCGGGTTCTGTATTGGCGGAGAGGGAGGGATTCGAACCCTCGGTACGCAGTACGTACACGCGCTTTCCAGGCGCGCTCCTTCGACCACTCGGACACCTCTCCTTTGATCGGTTCGCGTGGGGGGCTGTAAGGCCCGCCGCGTTTGATGGGCGCAGACTGTACGCAAAACGTGGCCCGAACGCAACACTCACTTGGCGCGGTAAATGATTCCCGGCCGGCACTGGACCATTTCGTAGTACTGGTTGAGCCCGTTGAGCGACTCGGAGGCACCCAGGATCAGGTAGCCACCGCGGTTCAGTATGCCGTGGGTGCGTACCAGGATGTCGTGCTTGAGATCACTGGAGAAATAGATCAGCACATTCCGGCAGAAGACAATGTCGAACCTGCCGGAACCGAACCGCTCCAGCAGGTTGTGTTCGCGGAAGGTCACCATGTCACGGATTTCTTTGCGGACCTGCCAGCTCCCGGACGGAAGCTGGGTGAAGTAATGCTTCTGACGATCCGCCGACAGACCTCTTCCGAGGGCCAGCAGTTCATAGATACCGTCCTTTGCCGCGTCCACCACGGGCTTGGACACGTCCGTGGCGATGATCTCCACGGGGCGGCGCAGGCGGCCGGGGTTACGGCGCCGGTACTCGTCAATCACCATCGCAATGGAGTACGGCTCCTGCCCGGTCGAGCAGGCAGCTGACCAGATCCGCAGGGGCTGGCTGGAGCTCTCCGCAGCCATCTCCCCCAGAAGCCGCTCCTCGAGAATGCGGAACGGGTGGGTATCCCGGAACCAGAGCGTCTCGTTGGTGGTCATGGCGTCAATCACGGTCTCGCGCAGTTCGCTGCGCGGCTGCTTACGCAGGCGCTGAACCAGCTCGCCAAGACTGTTGAACCGGTTCTCCGTCATGATCCGCCGCAGACGGCTTTTCACCAGATACTGCTTGTTGTCCCCCAACAGAATGCCGGAGGCATCCTGCAGGAACTCCTTGAAGGCGCGATAGTCCTCCTGGCTGATCTCGGAACTCATCGGTGTCGGCGTCTCCGTCAGGACGGCATGTGCTGTTGCTTGTCCATGACTGCCATAACCCGCTCCGCAAGCTCGTTGGGATTGAACTTGGCCATGAATTCATCAGCACCGACCTTCTGGACCATGGCCTGATTGAACACACCGCTGAGCGACGAATGCAGCATGATATACAGGGGAGCCAGAGCTGGATTGTCCTTGCAGTGTGTCACCAGCGTATAACCGTCCATTTCCGGCATCTCCACATCGGAAATCATCAGTGCCAGATGATCGTGGATTGGGCTGCCATCCGCAACCAGTGACTCCAGGTATTCCAGCGCTTCGCGGCCATCATTGCAGATGACGACCTCAAGCCCGACCGCTTCCATGCAGCGCCTGATCTGCCCTCTCGCCACGGAGGAATCGTCCGCGACCAGCACACGCATTGCCGCATCACCGCTGGTATCCAGCGTCGACTGGAAGGATTCACTCACGCTGTCATCAATGGGCGACACCTCCGCCAGGATCTTCTCCACGTCCAGGATCTCCACGAGCTTTCCCTCAAGCTCGGTGACCGCCGTGAGGTACTCCGCCCGGGCCCGTTTGGGTGGCGGGTGCACATCTTCCCAGTTGAGGTTAACGATCCGTTCCACCCGGCGCACAAGAAACCCCTGGGTCTTGCGGTTGTATTCCGACACGATCACCAGCGACTCTGACAGTTCCTCATCCGGAATCGGCTGTCTGCCGATGGCCATACCGGTATCAATGATCGGCACCGTCTCACCCCGCACGTAGGAAACCCCCCGGACCACAGGGTGGCTGTGCGGGATTGCCGTCAATGCCGGGCAGGGAAGCACTTCCCGGACCTTGAACACATTGATGCCGTAGAACTGCTCCCCCTTGAGCTGGAACAGCAGCAGTTCGAGCCGGTTCTGCCCCACCATCTGGGTACGTTGATTCACGTTGTCGAGTAGTCCCGCCATAGTCCTGCCCGTCATAATGAGCCGGCATGGTTGTTGCATTTCATAACGGAAGAATGCGAACAACGTCCGGCTTGTGCCGGATTTTCGCCGGTATGGGTTGTGCCACCCCCGACACGGGTCGAACGTGGCACCGATTACCCGCAAGGATAGGACATTTTGACCGCCATGCGCATCGCCAACGCCAATCCAATGCCGGTTTTCCGCTATCTCCTCCTGGCTGCCATGCTGCTTCCGGGGGTGGCAACGGCTTCGGAACCGGAGCAGACCACCGCTGAACGCATCACGGACGCGGCGGACGGTTTCCTGGAATCCTTTGCAAAGGAACAGGCTGCAAAGGGGCGCGAGGTTGAATACGACATTGGCAGCGTGGACAACCGACTCTCGCTCAACCGCTGCCCGCAGGCGCTGGGGGTCGAATTCGCGGGTGACCCGGAACGCTCCACGCGCACCACGCTGCTGGTCAGCTGTCAGGGGGATCAACCCTGGCGGATCTTTCTCAGTGCGACAGTGCGTATCCAGGTGGACGGCTGGGTCGCGGACCGGCCCATTGGCCGTGGCGAACGGCTCAGCCCGGACATGTTGCGCTCAAGCCCGGTGGTCCTCAACGAACAGCGCCGCAACGGGTTCCGGGATCCCGAGCACATGCTCGGCATGCAGGCCACACGCACCATCCGCGCAGGCACCCCGATCACGCCGCACATGGTCGAGAAACCACTGGCAGTGGAGCGCGGCGACCGCGTAGTCATCTCTGCAGGAAGCGATGCATTCTCCATCACAACCCGAGGCAAGGCCGAGCGCAGTGGTCGCGTGGGCGAACAGATTCCAGTGATCAACGAAAACTCGGGGCGCCGGGTCCGCGGCCGGATCACCGAGCCCGGGCGGGTCGCGATCAACTGAACGGAAGCGGCAGGATCATGCCGAAAAGCGGCAGTTCCATGCCTGGTGATGAAAAAAATGCCGCGCAAGGCTAAAGTCTGCGGCCACGCTGCCGTTACAATTCACAGAGAATCCGGATCCGAACGGGGTGAAAGCCATGGCAATCGATTTCAATGGGGCCAACAACAACGCCCTCAACACCCAGAAACAGACCCTGCGGCAGCGTGACGACGCCCAGGGGCAGAAAACGCCACAGCAGCCCGCGGAAGGCGGCTCTCAGGCGCGCGAGAGCACCCGCGTGGACCTGAGCCCGGACGCACGCAACATCAAGGCTGCAGAGCAGACGCTCCAGCAGCAGCCGGAAGTGGACGACGCCAAGGTGTCCCGCATCCGTGAAGCGCTTGAGGACGGTTCCTACTCAGTCGATGCCGAAAAACTGGCCCAGAAAATGCTTGATGTGGATGACAGCATTTTCGGGTAAAACGCCATGACTGACCGCAAGACAACGTTCGAAACGCTGGATCAACTGCTGAGAAAGGACGAGGCCAACCTCACCCGGCTGGCCGAAGTACTGGAGCAGGAACACCGGTCCCTGGCCGGCAACGATATGCAGCAGCTGGAACAGGCGACCAGTGAAAAAAACGAACTGCTTGATGCACTCAGGGAACGGGCGAAACAGAAAATCCGCCTGCTTGCCCAGCTCGGATACAGGCCGGACAGTGGTCAGGCCGTCAGCGATTACCTCCGTGACCAGGCAGGCGCTGATTCACTCCTGATGCAGCGCTGGGAAGCTGCCCAGAAGCAGCTCAGCGAATGCCAGCACCGCAATGCCGTCAATGGCCGAATCCTCGGTCACCTTCAGCGCCGCATATCCCGCATCTCGGATATCATCCGCGGAGTGGACCAACAGCAGGCGCTTTACGGAAGCACCGGCGAATCCCAGAGCCTTACCCACAGCCAGGTATTCGCCAGCGCCTGATGCCGCAACCGGCTCAGCGGGACCTGATGGTCAGGCTGGAGGCACTGGAGAAGCGGATGTTCCTCATGGTGATGTTCCCCATGGAATGGGAAGCGGGCGCACCCTCCACCCGGATGCCTTCCATACGGATCTCATGGATATGAGTCGGCATGGCCAGACTCACACCACCCTGTTCGCCAACGGCAAATCCGGGACCATCCGGCCCGAACTCCACGCCTGTCACCGTCACGTCCGCATCCAGAAAATTCATGGCAGGCAGGAAAGTGCGGGCGGTAAACTCAAGGGCATCCAGAGCCTGGTCTTCGGCTTCTGCATCGGAGGCCGGAATGGCGGACAGCTGAACCGCACCCGCGGGGAAGGTATCCCTCCCCTGGGCCACAACGCCCCCCATTTCACTCTCACTCAGAGGCTGCATGCTGGCGCTGTCGATGCGCACCTGCTGGCTGCTGGTCTGGGGCCCCTTGGCAGGCAGCGCCGGAGTAGGCGATGCCAGTGCAGCCACCGGCTGAAGTGGCGTAATCACCATGGCGGTCAATGCTGCCGCATAACGGTACCGGTTCTGGTGACGCAGCGTGCGCTGCAGCTCCCGCTCGGAAAGCCAGCCCGCCCGCAGGAGAATCGCACCCAGCTTGTCGCCGGATTCGCGCTGTTCCTCCAGCGCCACCTGGAGCTGATAGTCGGTGATGTAGCCCCGATTGACCAGGATCCGACCGAGACGGCTTTTCTCAAGCTGCTGGGAGCTGGGCGTTGCCATGGATGCCACCCTCTTGTTGTGCAATCCGAAAATCCGGGATCATAGTGGCGCGGCCTGTGATCCGTGTACAGAAATTAAACTTTATGAAAGGTAACGGAACGTCAAATGGCCTCTCATGATGCATCGGATCCACGACCGGGCGTGATCATCGCCGGCGGCGGGGTAGCCGGAAGCCTTGCGGCACGCCGGCTAGCGGAGAGCGGATCACCGGTGACCGTACTGGATCCCGCCCCTCCTTTCCCGCCCGACCCGGAACGCCGGGGCGCGCTCTACATGAAGCCGGCAGTGGACTACAACCCGGAAACCCGGTTTGCCCATCAGGCCTTTCTGGTCGCCTCGAAATTCTACACCCACCTCCAGACACAGCATCCGGAGATCGATTTCTGGTCGCCAACCGGGACACTGAGCCTGGCCTGGAACCAAAGGGAGCAGCAACGGCAACAGAAACTCCTGGCCCGCAACCAGTGGGATCCGGACTTCCTGGAACCGGTCGACAGTGACCGGGCCTCGCTGCTGAGCGGGCTTGAGCTCGAGGTACCCGGGCTCTGGTTCCCTGGCGGAGGGCATATACGCGTGGATGCGCTCCGCCAGGCCGCACTCGGCCATCCGATGATACGCACGATCACCGCAACCGCGGACGGGAACCGGATTCAGGCCAGCGCGGATTCCTGGCAGGTAGCCCTTCCGGAAGGAGAGACCCTTCAGGCGTCGACCCTGATTGTCGCCACGGGCGCCCAAACCACCGAGTGGGTACCGGATCTGCCTCTGGGCCGTATCAGAGGGCAGCTCACCACCCTGCCCACCCTCTTATCCACTCCCCGTGTAGCCTTGGCCGGGGCAGGCTATGCGCTGCCTCCATTCGGTGGCCGGCTGTGTGTGGGTGCCACCTTCGACCGGGATTCCGGCCTGGAAACACCGGATCCCCTCAGCGATCAGGCCAACCTTGAGAACCTGGGCCACTGGCTTCCGACACTTGCAAACCAGCTGGAAGGGAACCGGGGCTCCGGACACTGGGTTGGCTTCCGGAGCACCACCCCGGACCATATGCCTGTGGCAGGTCAGCTCAATGGCCGGTTTGTACTTGCCGGCCTGGGCGGCAAGGGCCTGATGTACGCCCCCCTGCTCGCGGCGCATCTCGCGGCCCTTGTTTCAGGCACCCCATCCTCCCTTCCAGCGGACACGGCACAACGTGTGAGCCCTCAACGATTCGCCAGGAGTTAGCGCTGGTTCCTTGAATTTTCCGTGAACCGACCGATAACCTTTGGAAACGGATCAATGGGGGCGACTCAATGGCCATTCACATCGCAGAACCCGGCCGCCCGGTCGGCACCCGCCTGCCCGAGGCGCTGCGGGCGAGGCGTGTCCAGGGCACAGACGAAACCGATGCCATCCGCCGGACGGCATCGAATACGGAGCAGCCCGAGGAACCGGCCCGATTCCAGGGTAAACCCGAGGTCCGTCGCGCCCTGCAGGAGTACCAGGAGGAGTCCAGCGGTGAAGGGGATGCGGAGTCTCCCTACCTCCCTTCAAGCCGGCTTGCATCCCAGGCGCTCCACACCATCAGTGCCAAAGCACCTCTGCGAATGGCTCTGGATGCCATGGCCCAGCATCTGGTCCATCACCTGGTGGTGACCACGGATGCCGGGGAAGTGGCGGGCCTGATCGATGAAACATGGGTGCTGCGACAGGTCCGGCAAGGCATGGACGATAATGCGCCCCTGTCCGGTTGCGAGCTTCCCTCCTTCATAACCGTCACCCCGGAAACGGACGCCCATCACCTGGCCCAGCAGATGCTCAGCCATGAACTCAGTGCCGCACTGGTCATCAATCACCACAACCAGCCAGCGGGCATCATCACCGGCACGGATTTCCTGCGCCTGTACGCAGACGGGCACCACCTGCATACAACCATCTGATCAGGGTGTGGGTGACTGCGTGAGCGCGTTCCCGCTTTGATCGTAAAGACGAATCCACTGGCCGGAGTCAGAACCTCCATCAGCCACAAGATAGAGCTTGCGGTCACGGTAGCTATCCATATCCACTATCGACTCCGCACCATCAACAATGGCGCTCCAGCGCTGCTCAATGGATGGCTCATCCCCGGACTCGGACCCTGTGTAGCGAAGCTCCATCAGATAGACCCTGCCATCATCGGTCTGCCCGGCGATGAAGGCGTTATCGCCGGAAACGGCAAGAGCCTGGATATTACTGACCTGTCCATCCTGATCTTCCAGATCGCCGGGATGAATGGCCCCCTGTAGGGCACCGTTGCTGTTCACGGTAATCAGAAAGGGCCCGGCGGAACCCTCTGCATCCTCCTCAAAGCCACCGGATCCATCCACTTCATAGGGGCCGCCGTCATCACCGGCGAGCCAGAAGCGGTTTCCGTCCGCATCAGAAAGCTTGGCATTATCCTCTTCGTCCGTGCCGAATTGGCCCCGTTCACTCACATTGCCAGTATCCGCATTGCGGGAGAACAGATAGAAATCCTCACCACCGATAAAGGAACCGGGATCAACCGCCCCTCTGTCGCTGCCCAGGGCCACGATGCCGGCTGTGGCGGTGGAAAAGACCCCGTTGAGCGCCGGACCAGTGGCGTCCAATCTTTCCATCCAAGCTTGGTCAGCAGCAGCCACGCAGGTGTCACTGTCCTCACCGGTATCAATGCGCGTCACGCGCACAGAACCTTCACCAAGAGCGCCTGAGTAGAGGGACCCGTCCAAATTTACATCCAATGCTTTCTGATCCCACACCCCGTCTGCAGCAATTGTACTCTGCCAAAGGCACTCGTCACCGCGGTCAGAGCGAACTGTCTGATCATTACCACTAACTTCCTCTGTGGAGATGTTAGAGCTGAAAAGCTTCACCAATCCCTGGTTGGAGGCCGCTGGATAAGCCACGCCAAGGTAACGGGTAACCTGAGGGGAACCTGTTGTGCCAGTATTCTCGCCCGCAAAGGCCAGCTGGATTGCGTCCGACGTCTGGGGCCAGTCACCACTGTCCACACCACTGTTTTCCCCAAGGGCCACCACATCACTCTGCGCACCCGCGCTCACATCGGGATTCCCAAGCCGGTTGATGCTCTGAAGACGGATCGCGCTGGAGCTGTCAACGCCCGCGACATAGACCTCCCCCAAGGCTCCGGCAACCAAGCTATCAACAGGGAACCCAAGCTGACTCTGTGTCACATCATCGGGCCATTCGTTGATATAGGTCTCCACAGTGCTGTCCGTGGTCGCCGCCGCGAATTCGCGGCCGTACTGGAAGCTCTGGTCAAACTGAAGCTCCCGCATGATTTCCTCTTTGAGAGGGGCATCAGAACTGGTCGACGCCTGCACGTAGAAAGTCGTCTCATCACTTCCCGGATCAAACGCAATAACCAGCGAGCCATTGTTGGTGGTCTTACTAGCCGTGACGCAGTCGGTACTCCCCTGCTCAGGGCAGAGATCCACCTGCCAGGAAGGACCATCAGTGACCTCCACTACTTCAACTGCCGCGTAAAGTGCTTCCCCGGTATCATTGGGGCGATTCAGCGTAGCCGTTACCTTCCGGCCCCCGTTTTCACTGACGGTGATACTCTCCGCCTCAAAATCCACCGTTGGCGTCTCATCCTCGACCGGAATGCTCCGGGTACGCACTGCGCCGTCCTGATCCAGGGCGGCAATGCCTTCTGTGACCTCCTGAAGCTCAACCTCAAAGGATTCAGTGTTCTCGGCAAAATTATCATCATGCACCCAGACCGGGATGAAGCAGGTGGTCTGCCCGGCCTCAAAATGCAGAAGGCCACTGGCGCTCGACTCGCCCTCATTCAGGTACTCAATATATTTGGGTGGCTCTGGGAAGTGCCCGGGATGGGAATAGATCGGATCATTTCCATTGAGCAGAAGATCCTCACCAAATATGACGCGCCCCTGGTTACCGTCCCGATACTCGCAGGGCAGCTCTCCGGATTCGTCGCAGTCCGCCTGCCCATCTGAAATCCGGAAACGTACCGAAACTGGCTCCACCGATGGCTGCCCAAGGTCCACACGAATCAGCGAGCGATAAGTCTGATAGTCTCCGGAAGCCTTGCCATAGGGGCCAGAATCTCCTGAAACAAGATTGTCGTGCTCCACCATCACACCCGGACTCACACTCATGTCCGGAATCTCACAGACCTCATCCGAATCCTTACTCACCTCAGGCTCATAGGGCTCCCCTTCGGTCACCGTACCGGAAACCACTTCGAGCGGATTGTGCCGGACCTCGACGCTGAACTCGCTGTCCCCGATCAGGTTGCCGTCATTGGTGGCGATACGGATGCTGTCGTACTGCCCCAGGTCGTCCTCGCCTTCACGCCCACCAGTAATACCGGGAACGCCTCTCAGGACGATGCCCTTGCGGGCCTTGTTGGTGGTCGCTTCCAGAGCCAGCCAGGAGGGGTTGTTGACCAACGAATAGTTGAGGAGATTGTCGCCGCCCACGGCGCCGAAGTTGTAATTGTAGTCCACGCCCAGGTAGGCCACCTGGGGCGGAAAGCCGAGAATCCGCGGATCCTCCGGGGAATTACTGGTATCCCCACACCCCATCAGAAGCAGTGGCAGGGCCAGAAGCAGCGCCTGAAGGGAACGGCGCACTGGAACAGCGTTCGTGCTCAAACTCACGGATGACATTCTCCCGGGTCGGGGGCCGTCGGGTCTCGAAACGTCGTCCATGGTAGGGGATCCGCCATAAGGCGGATCCGTACTGGTTCTCAGATTCAGGGGGCGGCTGACGATTCTGTGACACAGTCACGCTTCGCCGAGCCACTCCAGGAAGGTTGCTTCATCAAGGATGGTCACGCCCTGCTGGCGGGCCTTGCTGAGCTTGGAGCCACCGCCCTCGCCCGCCACCAGGTAGTCGGTGTTGCTGGAGACGCTGCCGGCCACCTTCGCGCCCCGGGCCTCCAGCGCGACACGCGCCTGGTCCCGGGAGTACCGTTCCAGTGTTCCGGTCACCACCACAGTTGTGCCGGAAAAGGGCGATTCCGAATCGTCCACCCGTGCCGGTGCCCGATAGCTCACGCCCGCCTCACGCAGCCGCTGGATGATTTCGCGGTTATGGGGCTCGGCAAAGAAGCTGCGGATATGGCCGGCCACCACCGGCCCCACATCCTCGATCTCCTGGAGCTGTTCCTCATCGGCTTCCATGAGGGCGTCCAGCTCACCGAAATACCGGGCCAGCCCCCGTGCGGTGGCCTCACCCACCTCCCGGATACCCAGGGCATAGATCAGCCGGTCCAGATCAGGCTCGCGACTGTCGGCAATGGCATTCACCAGATTGGAGGCGGATTTTTCACCCATGCGCTCGAGCCGGGTCAGATCCTGGGTCTTCAGGTGATAGAGATCCGCCACGGTTTCAACCATGCCTTCGTCCACCAGCACGTTGACCCACTGCTCCCCCAGCCCCTCGATGTCCAGGGCGCGGCGGGAGGCGTAGTGCCGGATGGCCTCCTTGCGCTGGGCCGGACAGAACAGACCGCCCGTGCAGCGCGCCACAGCTTCATCCTCTGGCTGCTCAATGGCGGAACCGCATTCCGGGCAGGCCTCCGGCAGTTCAATCACATGGGTGTCATCAGGCCGTTTCTCGGTAAGAACACGCACTACCTGGGGAATCACATCGCCGGCCCGGCGGATCATCACCCAGTCACCCTCTCGCAGCCCAAGGCGCTCAATCTCATCCATGTTGTGGAGGGTGGTGTTGCTGACGGTCACGCCTCCCACAAACACCGGATCCAGTCGCGCCACCGGCGTTATGGCACCGGTGCGCCCCACCTGGAAGGCAACTTCGCGCACCCGGGTCATGACCTCGTGTGCAGGGAACTTGGTGGCGATGGCCCAGCGTGGCGCCCGGGAGACAAAGCCAAGCCGGTCCTGCAGCGCCAGATCATTGACCTTGTAGACGATGCCGTCGATCTCGTAGTTCAGTGATTCGCGCTTCTCGAGCATCTCCCGGTAATAGGTGATGCAGTTCTCGATCCCAGTGACCAGACGGATCCCAGGATCGATCCGAAACCCCCAGTCCCGCAGCTTGAGCAGCTGATCGTAATGACTGGCAGGAAGACCGGCCTCCTCAGGTACGTCCACGCTGTAGCCGCTGAACGACAGGGGTCGCCGTGCCGGCACCCGTGGATCCTTGTTGCGAAGACTGCCTGCAGCCGCATTGCGCGGGTTAACAAAGGTCTTCTCCCCGGCCTCCGCCAGCTGCTGGTTCAGGCGTTCGAACCCATCAAGGGGCATGTAGGCCTCGCCCCGCACCTCAAAGGCATCCGGGTAGTCATCGCCATAGAGTTGCAGGGGGATGGCCCGGATGGTGCGGACATTGGCGGTGATGTCCTCCCCGGTGTAGCCATCGCCCCGGGTGGCGGCACGGTGAAGCACACCATTGCGATACAGAAGGCTGATTGCCAGGCCATCGAGCTTGGGCTCGCAGGCGTAGTCGACTGGCTCATCCCGGCCCAGCCGTTCCCGGACCCTGCGGTCAAAATCCCTGAGCTCGTCCTCGTCAAAGGCATTGTCCAGGGACAGCATGGGCGTTTCATGGGGGGCTTCCGCGAACAGGGACTCCGGGGCCACGCCCACCCGCTGTGTCGGGGACTCGGGGGTTACCAGCTCGGGATGCTGCGTTTCCAGCTCCTGCAGTTGCCGCAGGAGCCGGTCATAGTGCTCATCCGAGACCTCGGGGTCGTCGAGCGCGTAATAGCGGTAGTTATGATGATCGATTTCCCGACGCAGGGCGTCGATACGCTGTTCAGGGCTGTCTTCCCGGGTCACGGGCGGCAATCCTCTCAGGCTCTGGCCGGGGAACGGCGCTTGCGTTCGAACTCGCGAATGCGCTGGCGGCAGTGTTCAATCGTCTGGCTGGTCATGACACTGCGGTGCTCATCACGCAGCTCACCACCCAGGTTACGCACGACTGTGTTGGCGGTCTCCAGCATGAAATCAAACGCCTGTACCGGCTGGCTGGGGCCGGGCAGGCTCATGAAGAAGCTGAGCCCGGGGGTTTCGAGGGTCTCGATCTCCTCCGGTGTCAGGGTGCCGGGCGATACCGCGCTGGCCACGCTGAACTGGACCGGTGTGCGGGTATCCGATTCCTCGTGCCGATGATAGATGCCGAGATCCCCGTACTCCATGCCGCAGGCTTCCAGGATACGCTTGATCGTCGCGCCACTGTATTGCCCGTCATCGCGGCAGTGGGCATGGACCACGATCACCTCTTCGGCTTCCGGCCGATTGGCTCCGGCAACAGGCGGTTCCCCGGAGGTTTCGCCGGGCCCCGGCGCTTCCTGCTGCGAGGTCGCGTGGCCGGAATCCGTTTCCCCGCTTTCCGTCTCCTCCGGGGCCACCCCATCACGGATGCGGCTCCAGATCTCCCGGGCCCCGGCACTGATGCGGCTGGCGGCTTCACCGGCAACATCGGTCGCCTCCGCCGCGCGTTCACGGATGGCGGATTCACCCCGGACCCGGGCCGGGCCTACAATGCCGTCGTCATCCACGGCGGCCAGGGGCTCATCTTCCCGCTCCGGGCCCGAGGGCTGCTCCGGCTCCTGGTGCGCTGCGGGTTCGGACTCCCATGCGGGCTCCGGTTCGGGCTCAGGCTCGGGGGCCGGTTCCGGCTCCGGCGTGGTGTCCGGCTCCGGTGCCGGGTCGGGCTCTGCGGCTTTCGGCTCAGCGCTTCTGACGGGCCTTGCGCCCCCGGTGGGGAGTTCCGGGTTGTACCCATCGTCAATCGGGGTCTGCCCGATACCGTCTCCGCCCATGCCGCGCTGGATTTCCAGCGAGTCCTGGCGGGCACGGCGCATGCGCCGCAGTCCGTCAACGACCACGCCGATGATCAGCAGCGCCCCAATGATGATCAGCCATTCTCTGAGACTCATGATCCTCTATCTGTCCTCAAGGGTTGTGCCCCCGGCGCATCCCGGTGCGCCCGTTTTGACTGCCACTTTAGGCAATGACCCCGGTCAAGACAATGCCGGGGCATTGCGGCTTGTTCATCAGCTGTCAGCCAGGACCGCCGCTTCCTCAACATCCACGGAGACCAGCCGGGAAACCCCGGGTTCATGCATGGTCACACCCATGAGCTGATTGGAGAGCTCCATGGAGATCTTGTTGTGGGTGATGTAGATGAACTGAACGTGCTCGCTCATCTCCTTCACCATCTTCGCGTAGCGGCCGACGTTGGCATCGTCCAACGGCGCATCCACCTCGTCGAGCATGCAGAAGGGAGCCGGGTTGAGCTGGAAGATGGAGAACACCAACGCGATCGCGGTCAGTGCCTTCTCGCCGCCGGAAAGCAGATGGATGGTGGTGTTCTTCTTGCCCGGGGGCCGCGCCATGATCGCCACACCGGTTTCCAGAAGATCATCCCCGGTCATCTCCAGGTGCGCGCTGCCGCCACCGAAGACCCGCGGGAACAGGTTCTGCAGCCCCTGGTTGATGGCGTCAAAGGTCTCACGGAAGCGGGCGCGGGTCTCGCGGTCGATCCGTCGGATGGCGGACTCCAGTGATTCCAGAGCCTCCTGCAGATCCTGATCCTGCTCATCCAGGTAGGTCTTGCGCTCGCTCGCCACCCGGTATTCGTCGATCGCGGCCAGGTTGATGGCGCCCAGGCGCTGGATGCGGTTGCCGATGCGGGTGAGCTCCTGCTGCCATGCCTCGGCGGTGGCGTCCTCGGGAAGCCCTTCCTGCACGGTCTCCCGGCTGACCTCCAGTTCCTCAAGCTGCTCCAGGTACTGGCGGGCCTGCAGTTCAATAGCCTGAGTATCCATGCGCAGCTTCTCGAGCTTCTCCCGCGCCTGCTGGACATCCTGCTCCACCTGGCCGCGGCGCTGCTCCCGGTCCCGGACCTGCTCATCGATGGCATCCAGAGCCTCACGCGCCTCGTTGAGCTTCTCTTCCTCCTGCACGCGACGCTCCAGCAGCCCTTCCAGTTCCATCTCCAGGTCCTGGATCGGGGCCTCGGCGTTCTCCCGGGTCTCGCGCTGAACCTCAATACGTTCGTCCAGCCGCCCCTGCTGGCTCTTCATCCGTTCCAGGGTCTGCTCCAGGGCTTCCTTACGGTTTTTCAGGTCCTGCACCTGCAGCTGGAGCTGGTGATGGTGATCCCGGGCATGACGGGCCTGCTGGCGCTCGTCATCAAGCTTCGCGCGCAGGTCATCACGTTCGCTGAGAAGCGACTCCTTCCAGTCCGCATTCTCGTTCATGCGGTCCATGGCTTCCTGCCAGCTGGCGCGAGCCTCTTCCAGCCGCTCGTTCTCATCCGCTTCCTGGGCATCCAGATCCGCCAGATCCTCGCTGATCCGCCGTGCCCGCTCACGCACCTGCTCCATGCGGGCGCGGAAGGCCTCGAGCCGGGATTCCGTGGCGGACAGGGATTCGCGCGCATCGCTCAGCGCCGCACGGGCCTCCTCCAGCGCCGCCTCGGTCTCATCACGCGAGGCCCGCAACTGCTGCAGCTGTTCTTCCCCCTCGGTCACCGCTTCCTGCAGTGAGGCGGATTCCTCTTCGAGCGCCTCAACCCGCTTCTGGCGCTCGATGATACCGGTGTCATCGTCACCGTCATCCGGGAGGCGCAGCCATTCAGGGCCCATCCAGATCCCGCCCGGGGTGACCAGGGATTCGCCATCCGCCAGGGCGCCGCGACGGGCAAGCGCATCATTGAGATCGTTTGCGCACCAGACGCGATCCAGCCAACCGGCAACACTCCCGCCAAGGCCGACCTCCGCCAACAGCGTCCCCGGCCCTGCATCCGCACCTGTGCTGGAAGTGTGCACAATGGTCAGTCCCGATGGGGCCTGCGTGAGCACAGCGTCATCGTAATCATCCGGGTTCAGAACCAGCGCCTGCGCCAGTGGACCAAGTACGGCTTCCACCGCTTTTTCCCAGCCCTCGCTCACTTCCAGTGTCTGGGCCAGCCGCCGGGCCTGGTCCCAGCCCTGCTGGCTGATCCACTCCCTGCGCCGTTCATCACTGTCGCCCAGCTGCCCTTCCAGAAGCGCCTGCTCGGAGGCCAGACGCCCGTTCAGTGTCTGCAGGCGGCCGCGCTTCTCGTTGAGCTCCGGCTCCAGCTGCTCAATCGCCTCGCGATCCCGCTCCAGCTGCTCGGTATGGGTTTCCACCCGCTCCCGGGCCTCTTCAACCCGCGCCTGTTGTTCCTCACGTTCGTTCTCGAGCGTGGCTTCCTCGCCAGAGCGGTCGTCGTGATCCAGGGCTGCGCGCTCTTCCTCCAGCCGCTGGCGGCGCTCACGGAGTTTCAGCAGCGCGTCCTCGCTGGCCTTGATCCGGGACTGGCCCACTTCCGCCTGCTGGCGGTCATCCGCCGAACGCTGGCTGAAGTCCTCCCAGCGCTGCTGCCAGTCCTGCATCCGGCTCTCCGCCTCGGCCAGCCGTTCACCGTACTCTTCGGCCTTAGCCTCGGCGGTTTCCAGTTCCGGCTCAACGTTCAACAGTTCCGTGGCCACCGAATCCAGCCGCTCCTGGTCCTGCTCCAGTTCCCGGGCTACTTCCTTGCGGCTGGCCAGGGCCTGTTCCAGATCATCAGCTGCCTGGCGGGCATTGCGTTTCTGGTTCTCCAGGTTCTGCTCGACACGCGCGATCTCGGCACCGGCCTCGTAGTAACGGCCCTGAGCCTGGTTGAAACGCTCACTGCGGTCACTGTGTTCCTGGCGCAGGGATTCCAGTTCGGATTCCAGCGAGGTGCGTTCCGTAACCACCTTTTCCTGAGCGGTTTCAGCCTCGCTGATCGCCCTGCGATGCTCCTGCAGGGACGAATCCAGATCACGCCAGCGCAGCACCGCCAGCTCGGCCTGCTTCTGGCGCTCCTCCTGCTTCAGGGCCCGGTATTTCTCGGCGGCTTCAGCCTGCTTCTCGAGGTGCTGGAGCTGGCGGTCAAGCTCATCCCGCAGGTCGGTCAGGCGGTCGATATTCTCCTGGGTCCGGCGCATGCGGTTCTCGGTCTCGCGCCGGCGCTCCTTGTAACGCGAGATGCCCGCCGCTTCCTCAATGTAGTGGCGCAGTTCCTCGGGCTTGGCCTCGATCAGGCGCGAGATCATGCCCTGCTCGATGATGGCGTAGCTGCGCGGCCCCAGGCCGGTCCCCAGGAACAGGTCGGTAATGTCCCTGCGCCGGCACTTGGCGCCGTTCATGAAATAGTCGGACTGGCCTTCGCGCGTGACCCGGCGCTTGACGGAGATCTCGTTGAAGCGGCCGTATTCGCCGGGGGCGGTGCCATCGCTGTTGTCGAACACCAGCTCGATGGAGGCCTGGCCCACGGGCTTGCGGCTGGTTGAGCCGTTGAAGATGACGTCACTCATGGCCTCGCCACGGAGGTACTTGGCCGAGCTCTCGCCCATGACCCAGCGGACAGCGTCGATGATATTGGACTTACCGCAGCCGTTCGGCCCCACAACCGCCGTCATGTTCGAGGGGAAGGGAACCGTGGTGGGCTCAACAAAGGATTTGAAGCCGGCGAGCTTGATGGACTTCAGGCGCATGGTCGACCGGCTCAGCTGGCGGGTTCGACGGTGAGCGATTCATCCCGGGCCAGCGCCTGGAGAGCCACTTCACGCTGGTGTTCCCCGAAGGCCCGGATCACCTCGGTCACACCCTGATGGTCATCCGCCTCGACGCGATCCGCGATGCGCTGGAAATAGGTTCTCGAGACCTGCATTTCCCCCGGATCATTCGCCAGCACAAGATAATAGGTGCGACTGATCGCGGGCCGGAAGTTCTCCAGTGTTTCCTCCAGATAGGGATTGGCCACCACAGGGTAGCACCGGCGCATCACTTCCAGTCCACCATCAATCACCTCGCCCACCTCAGACGGATCACCACTGAGACGGCGACAGAGCTGATGGATGGCCTGGAGCAGCGGCTGCTCATCGTTTTCCGTCCGCCGGGCCATGAAACGGTCGGCCAGCATCTCGAGCAGATTCAGGTAGATGTCATAGAGGCTGTTCACCAGTTCCGGTGTCATGCCGGAGACCACAGCCCCTTTGCGCGGGTAGATGCGGATGAGGTGTCGGCGCTCCAGAATCAGAAGCGCCTCGCGCACCGATCCGCGGCTGACGTCCAGCTCCCCGGCCACCTTGAGCTCCTGGATGCGTTCACCTGGTCGCAGAGCACCCGTGATGATCTGGCGCCCGATATGCTGGGCAATCTGTTCGGAGAGACTTTCCGGCGCCTGGAATTGCATAGTGGGCTACCTACCCCTTCCCTGTGTGAGCGTGAGGATCATATCACAACAGCCCGACAATGGGACACGCGGCCACAGCCTGCCGTCATTTTTTTGCCACAACGGCCAGCGCCACTACCTGACGCTCATCGGAAGAGCTACAGATTACTGTTTTTAAAGCTTTATGGGATATCGGCACGGATTTCGCTTACGACCACCTGTCAGAGATCTGGAACCGGAGTAAGGCATGAAAAAGGTAACCGGCAACGCCCGCCCCATTGACCTGAAGCAGGCCCGTGATGCCGCTGAGAACGTGCGGATCATCGATGAATGGCAGGACAACAGCAATCGGCTTACCGTCCTGTGCAGCCGTCTGCATCAGACACTGGACCTCAATGCCATGCTGGATATATTCGCCGAGGAGCTCAACCAGGTGGTTCCCTTCGCTGCCCTGGCCTACCGGCGCTCGCGCAGCGGCGGCGACTTCGGTTATCTGCTGGGCTCAGGCGGCCCCCATCACTGCTGCTACAATCTGTCCCTGCGCGGCCAGGAACTGGGCTCCCTGCGGCTGGACCGTCGTGATCGCTTCCGGGATGACGAACTGATGTTCATTGAGCAGGCCATCGGCGTGCTCATCCAGCCCCTGCGCAACGGATGGCGCTACCAGGAGGCCCTGGAATCCGCCATGACCGACGGCCTCACCGGCATGGGCAACCGCCGCGCCCTGGACGAGACACTGGACAACCACGTGGAGCAGGCCCGCCGCTACGACCAGCCACTGAGCCTGCTGCTGGTGGACCTGGACCACTTCAAGCAGATCAATGACACCCTCGGCCACGCGGCCGGCGATGAGATCCTCGGACTGGTCGGCGAACGGATCGAAACCCAGATCCGCTCCTGCGACCAGGGGTTCCGTTATGGTGGCGAGGAATTCGCCGTTGTACTGCCCCATACGGCCCAGGAAGCCGCCCATCTGGTAGCGGAGCGGCTGCGGCGAGCGTTTCGGGAAAAGCCCATGCAGTACGCTGAGCGGGCCCTTTCGATCACCGCATCCATCGGAGTTGCCACGCTGGGCGGTGATGACAGCGTGGATGATCTCCTGAAGGCGGCGGACAGCGCCCTGTACGCCGCCAAGAACAGCGGTCGCGACAGGGTCCGGATTGCCGGCGAGGGCACTGAGGGCGTGGATAACGCCGTCAGCCTCTAGAGCGGCGCCCCTTTCCCTGGCGACCTTTGGTGCCGCCACGCCCTTTCTCTGCAGGCTTGGCGGACCTCCGATCATCGGGCCTGGACGGCCGCTTGCGCTTGAGGCGGCGCAGCCGGTGCTTTTCCGTGGGTGTCGGAGATTTGACGGGCACCCGATCAAGCCCGACGGAATCACTGAGCGTATCCACATCCGCCTGCTCAAGCTCCTCCCAGCGCCCGGCACTCAGCCGGCTGGGCAGAAAGATCGGACCATGACGGACGCGCTTGAGCCGTGACACCTGCACCCCCTGGGACTCCCAGAGCCGCCGCACCTCACGGTTACGCCCTTCCATGATGGCCACGTAGTACCAGTGGTTGTGACCGGTGCCGCCCCAGTACACGAGATCCGTGAAACGGGCCTCGCCATCCTCAAGCGTCACGCCGTTGACCAGACGTTCGGCCATATCATCGTCCACTTGACCGAAAATACGCACGGCGTACTCACGGTCCACCTGCCAGGAGGGATGCATCAGACGGTTGGCCAGCTCCCCGTCTGTTGTGAACAGCAGAAGCCCGCTGGTGGAAATGTCCAGACGTCCCACAGCAATCCAGCGTTCCCCGGTGAGCCGCGGCAGGCGATCGAAGACCGTGGGCCGCCCCTCCGGGTCATCCCGGGTGGTCACCTCGCCTTCGGGCTTGTTGTAGACGATGACCCGCCTGGTGGGTGAGGCCGCCGCGCCAAGGTCCACGCTGCGCCCGTCCACAAGTACCTCATCCTGTGCGGTAACCCGGGCGCCCAGCTGGGCCACCTCGCCATTGATCTGCACGCGCCCCTGGCTGATCCAGCCTTCAATGGCCCGCCTTGACCCCAGGCCGGCACGCGCCAGCAGCTTCTGGAGACGCTCGCCGGTCTCGTTGGGGGTGTGACCGGAATCACTCATTCATTCGTCTCCGCATCCTCTTGGGAATTGCCGTTGGATTCGTCCAGTGCCAGCTCTTCCTGAAGCCGGTCTTCCACCTCGCGGCTGATGGTCTCGAGATCACGGACCTCCGCAAGGCTGGGCAGTTCGTCCAGTGACTGCAGGTTGAAGTAGTCCAGGAACTGTTTCGTAGTCGCGTACATCGAGGGGCGGCCCGGCACATCACGCTGGCCCACCACCCGGATCCATTCACGGTCCAGCAGGGTCCGGATGATGTTGGTATTCACCGTGACCCCGCGCACCTCCTCGATCTCGCCCCGAGTGACGGGCTGGCGATAGGCGATCAGTGCCAGCGTCTCCAGCAGGGCGCGCGAATAGCGCTGGGGTTTCTCCTCCCAGAGACGGCTCACCCAGGGCGAAAGCGATTCCCGCACCTGGAAGCGCCACCCGGAGGCCACTTTCCTGAGCTCAAACCCCCGCCCCTCACAGGCGTGCTCAATCAGTGAAAGCACGTGTTCCAGAACCGTGCGTGTGGGTTGCTCATGTTCGTCGAACAGAGCCTGCAGCTGATCCACACTGAGCGGCTTTCCGGCCGCCATAAGGGCGCCTTCGACAATGCGCTGAACCTGGTCGATGCTCTCCTCGTCCATCAGGCACTCCCTCTCGCACGGATATGCAACGGCGCCAGCGGCTCCGACTGCACCACCTCCACCAGCTGCTCACGAATCAGCTCCAGGGTGGCAATAAAGCTCACGACCACACCGAGGCGGCCCTCTTCCGGTGAAAACAGCGTCTCAAAACGCACAAAGCTGTCGCCGGACAGCTGATCCAGAATACTGGCCATCCGTTCCCGGGTGGATAGCTGCTCGCGCTCGACCTGATGGTGCTCGTACAGATCCGCGCGCTCCAGCACCCCCCTCAGCGCCAGCAGCATCTCCCGCAGGCTTACATCCGGATGGACCTGGCGTTCGGGCATTTCCGGGGGTTTCGCTCCCGCCAGATGGAAGTCCCGGTCCCGCCGCGGCAGCGCGTCAATGTCTTCAGCCGCCATCTTGTAGCGCTCGTACTCCTGAAGACGACGGATGAGCTCGGCTCTCGGGTCGTGCTCCTCTTCCTCTTCCTCGGTCTGACGTGGCAGCAGCATGCGGGATTTGATCTCGGCCAGGGTGGCCGCCATCACCAGGTACTCCGCCGCCAGCTCAAACCGCATCGCCTCCATGAGCGCGATGTAATCGATGTACTGATCGGTGATCGCGCTGACATCCACGTCCAGAATGTCCATATTCTGCCGCCGGATCAGATACAGCAGAAGGTCCAGAGGACCCTCAAAGGCATCCAGGAAGACCTCCAATGCATCCGGCGGGATGTAGAGGTCCTGGGGCAGATCATGGACCGGTTCGCCGGCCACCCTTGCCAGCGCCTCCCGATCGGGCGAGACCTGCTCGCCCTCGGTGCCGGTTTCCGCTTCCGTGGTCATCGACGGTATTCCAGCCCCATAACGCGCCGCACTTCCTGCAGGGTATCCCGTGCGGCATCGCGAGCCCGCTCACGGCCCTCGTCCAGGATTGAGCGCACCAGGTCCGGGTTATTCTCGTATTCACGGCCGCGTTCCCGGAAGTCCTTCTGCTCCTCGATCACCTTCTCCTCGAGCGGTTTCTTGCAATCGATACAGCCGATGCCCGCGTTGCGACAGCCGTTCCAGACCCATTCTCGGGTACTGTCGTCGGAATAGATCTTGTGCAGGTCCCAAACCGGGCACTTTTCCGGGTCCCCCGGATCGCTGCGCCGCACCCGTGCCGGGTCTGTCTGCATGGTCCGGATCTTCTGGCTGACCGAATCCGGCTCCTCACGCATGAAGATGGTGTTGCCGTAGGACTTGGACATCTTCTGCCCGTCCGTTCCCGGCAGCCGAGCCTCAGGGGTCAGCAACTCCTGGGGTTCCGGCAGGATCACCTTGCCGCCACCCTCGATGTAGCCGTAGAGCCGCTCGCGATCCCCGATCGAGATATTCTGCTGCTCCTTGAGCAGCGCCCGGGCCGTTTCCAGCGCCTCCTCATCGCCCTGCTCCAGGAAGCGACGGCGCAGGCTGCGGTAGAGTTTGGCGTTCTTCTTGCCCATCTTGGCAATCGCCGCCTCGGCCTGTTCCTCAAAGCCCGGATCACGGCCATACAGGTGGTTGAACCGCCGCGCCACTTCCCGCGTGATCTCCACGTGGGAAACCTGGTCGGCGCCCACGGGCACCTGCCCCGCCCGGTACATCAGGATATCCGCGCTCTGGAGCAATGGATACCCGAGGAACCCATAGGTCGCCAGATCCTTTTCCTTGAGCTTCTCCTGCTGGTCCTTGAAGGACGGCACCCGCTCCAGCCAGCCCAGGGGCGTGATCATCGACAGCAGCAGGTGCAGCTCCGCATGCTCCGGCACATGGGACTGGATGAACAGGGTCGAGGACCCCGGATTGACGCCCGCCGCCAGCCAATCGATCACCATGTCCCAGATGCTCTCCTCAATGGTGAACGGGTCCTCGTACATGGTGGTCAGCGCATGCCAGTCCGCGACGAAGAAGAAACACTCATACTCGTGCTGGAGCTGGGCCCAGTTGGCCAGTACACCGTGATAATGGCCCAGATGAAGCCGGCCTGTGGGCCGCATCCCTGAAAGGATGCGTTGCTGGGGTTCAACGGAAGTCAATCCGGTCTCCTCATTGGTTCAGGGTCTAGTGCGATTATACGCACGAAATGGGTATGGGTTAATCAATCAAAAAAGCCGACCCGGAGGTCGGCTTTTCTGTGGCGTATGAACCGGCAGTCTTACCAGCCCGTCGCCTCCTTGATGGCCTTGCCAATGTCGGCGAGGCTGCGCACCGTGTACACGCCCGCATCATGCAGGGCACTGAACTTCTCGTCCGCCGTGCCCTTGCCACCGGCAATGATGGCACCGGCGTGGCCCATGCGCTTACCGGGAGGCGCGGTCACGCCCGCGATGTAGGAAACCACCGGCTTGCTCACGTTCTCCTTGATGTAGGCAGCCGCCTCTTCCTCAGCGGTACCACCGATCTCACCGATCATGACGATGGCCTCGGTCTCCGGATCCTTCTCAAACAGCTCGAGCATGTCGATGAAGTTGGAACCGGGAATCGGATCGCCGCCGATGCCCACACAGGTGGACTGGCCAAAGCCGTAGTCAGTGGTCTGCTTGACCGCCTCGTAGGTCAGCGTACCGGAGCGCGAGATGATGCCAACCTTGCCGGGCTTGTGGATGTAGCCGGGCATGATGCCGATCTTGGACTGCTCCGGAGTGATGACGCCGGGGCAGTTCGGGCCGATCATGCGCACACCCTTGCGATCCACGTATTCCTTCACGTAGAGCATATCCAGCGTCGGGATGCCCTCAGTGATGCAGACCACCAGCTCAATGCCGGCATCCGCTGCCTCGACCACCGCATCCTTACAGAAGGGGGCGGGCACGTAGATCACGCTCGCGGTCGCGCCGGTCTGCTGAACCGCCTCGCGCACCGTATTGAAAACGGGCAGCCCCAGATGCTCGGTGCCGCCCTTGCCCGGGCTCACGCCGCCGACCAGATTGGTACCGTACTCCAGCGCCTGCTCGCTGTGAAAGGTCCCCTGGGCCCCGGTGAAGCCCTGGCAGATCACCTTTGTTTCCTTGTTCACCAGTACACTCATGCTTCACCTCCGGCTGCGGCAACGACTTTTTCGGCGGCTTGGGTCAGACTGCTTGCCGCGATGATGTTGAGGCCGCTGTCCGCCAGCTTCTGGCGTCCGTTCTCGGCGTTGTTGCCCTCAAGGCGGACCACCACGGGAACCGTAACGCCCACCTCTTCAACCGCACCCATGATGCCCTCGGCGATCATGTCGCACCGCACGATACCACCGAAGATATTGACCAGAACGGCCTTCACGGTGTCATCGGAAAGGATGATCTTGAACGCCTCGGCCACGCGCTCCTTGGTCGCGCCACCGCCGACGTCCAGGAAGTTGGCCGGCTGGCCACCGTGGTGCTTGATGATGTCCATGGTGCCCATGGCGAGACCGGCGCCGTTAACCATGCAGCCGATGTTGCCATCAAGCGCCACATAGTTGAGGTCCCACTCGGCCGCATGCGCTTCGCGCTCGTCCTCCTGAGAGAGGTCGCGCATCTCGGCAAGCTGCTTCTGGCGGTACATGGCGTTGTCGTCCGCGCCCACCTTGGCGTCCAGGCAGTGCAGGTTGCCCTGATCGGTGATCACCAGCGGGTTGATCTCGATCAGCGCCAGATCCTTGTCCTCGAACAGCTTAGCCAGCCCCAGGAAGATCTTCGTGAACTGCTTGATCTGGTCACCCTGAAGGCCCAGTCCGAAAGCCAGCTCACGCGCCTGATAGGGCTGCGCGCCCACCAGCGGGTCAACCGTTGCCTTGAGGATCTTTTCCGGGGTTTCCTCGGCGACCTTCTCGATCTCGACACCACCCTCGGTGGAGGCCATGAAGACGATCCGGCGAGAGCCGCGATCCACGACCGCGCCCAGATAGAGTTCCTGGTTGATGTCGGTCAGGGACTCGACCAGGATCCGGTTGACCGGCTGGCCCTTCTCATCCGTCTGGAAGGTCACCAGGCGTTCACCCAGCCACTGGTCGGCAAAGGCACGGATCTCGTCCTTTGACTTGGCCAGCTTCACCCCGCCGGCTTTGCCGCGGCCACCCGCGTGCACCTGGGCCTTGACGACCCAGCCGTCACCGCCGATCTTGTCGGCAGCTGCCACCGCTTCATCAGCGTTGGAACAGGCCACGCCCTCGGAGACGGGCAGGCCGTACTCCCCAAAGAGCTGTTTGCTCTGATATTCGTGCAGATTCATAGATCACAACCTGTTGTGTTGGAGATTGCGCCGGTCATTTCTTCCGGCGCCGATTTGCCTTGTGAATCGCCATGCCGTCCACACCCAGTGCCGCCTCATGGACGGATTCGGACAGCGTCGGATGCGCAAAGCAGGTCAGGGCCAGGTCCTCGGCGCTGGAGCCGAACTCCATCGCGATCACGCCCTGGGCAATGATCTCGGAGGCCTGGGGTCCGACAACGTGCATACCCAGTATCCGGTCGGTCTCCTCGTGGGCGATGATCCGCACCTGGCCTTCGGTTGCGTTGGCAGCCATGGCCCGGCCGTTCGCCGCAAAGGGGAAAGCACCGATCTTATAGGGCTCACCCTCGGCCTTGAGCTCTTCCTCGGTCTTGCCGACCCAGGCCAGCTCCGGATGGGTGTAGACCACGTTGGGAATGCAGTCATAGTTGACTTCGGTCGCGTAGCCCGCGATCCGGTCAACCACCATCAAGCCCTCTTCCGAGGCCTTGTGAGCCAGCATCGGGCCGCGCACCACGTCGCCAATGGCATAGATGCCGGGCACGTTGGTCTGGCACTCGTCGTCCACGGCCACGAAGCCACGCTCGTCCAGATCCACACCGGAGTCGGACGAGAACAGCTTTTCCGTGTTCGGGGTGCGGCCGACAGCAACGATGAGCTTGTCGCACTTGATCTGCTGCTCGTTACCATCACCGTCCTCATAGGTGACATAGACCAGGTTGCGCTTCACCTCGGTCTTGGTCACGCGGCACTTGAGGCGGATATCCAGGCCCTGCTTCTTGAAGCTCTTATGGGCATCCTTGGCGATGGCCTGATCCACGCCGGCCAGGAAGGTATCCTGAGCTTCCAGCATGGTGACCTCAGACCCGAGACGGTTCCAGACGCTGCCGAGTTCGAGACCGATGACGCCGGCACCAATCACGCCGACACGCTTGGGCACTTCGTCAAACTCCAGCGCGCCTTCGCTGTCGACGATCTTGCCTTCCTTCATCGGCGCCGGCGGAATCTCGATCGGGCGCGAACCGGTGGCGATGATGATGTTCTTGGCCCCATAGGTGCTCTTGTTGCCCTTGAGGTCGGTTACTTCCACCTGTTTGCTGTTGAGCACGCGGCCCCAGCCATGAATGGAGGTAACCCCGTTGGACTTGAACAGCCCCGCGATACCGCCGGTGAGATTACCGACGATCTCGTTCTTGTTCTTCATCATCTGCTCGATATCGACATCGAGCTCCTTGATCTTCAGGCCCTGCTTCTCGAAGCCGTGCTTCGCCTCCTCGTACTTATGGGAGGTTTCAAGCAGCGACTTGGACGGGATACAGCCCACGTTCAGGCAGGTGCCGCCCAGCACCTGGTCGCCCTTGTCGTCCTTCCAGCCTTCGACACAGGCGACGTTCATTCCCTGCTGCCCGGCGCGGATCGCTGCCACATAGCCGCCGGGGCCGGAGCCGATAACGATGACGTCATAGTCTTGGGACATAGTATTTCCTGCTTTCCAGTGATTCGTTGTCAGACGTCCAGAAGAATCCGCGCCGGATCCTCGAGCAGCTCCTTGATCGTCACAAGAAACTGCACAGCTTCCTTACCGTCAATCATACGATGGTCGTAGGACAGTGCCAGATACATCATCGGCAGCACCTTAACCTCGCCGTTGACGGCCATGGGGCGCTCCTGGATCTTGTGCATGCCAAGGATCGCCGTCTGTGGCGGGTTCAGGATCGGCGTCGAAATCAGCGACCCGAAGATACCGCCATTGGTGATCGAGAAGGTACCACCGGTCATCTCCTCGATGGTGAGCTTGCCGTCCCGCGCCTTCTGGCCGAATGTGTTGATGCCCTGCTCCACGTCGGCGACCGAGAGTGCATCCGCGTCACGCAGCACCGGCACCACCAGGCCCCGGTCCGTGGAAACGGCGATACCCACATCCTGATAGCCGTGATAGACCATTTCATTGCCGTCGATGGAGGCGTTGACCGCGGGGAAACGTTTGAGGGCTTCAGTCGCCGCCTTCACGAAAAAGCCCATGAAACCGAGCTTAACGCCATGGCGCTTCTCAAAGGACTCCTTGTACTGCTGACGGATGTCCATGATCGGCTGCATGTTCACCTCGTTGAACGTGGTGAGCATGGCCGTGGTCTGCTGCACATCCACCAGTCGCTTGGCGATGCTGGCGCGCATGCGGGTCATGGGCACGCGCTTCTCGGGGCGTTCACCCTGCGGCATGCTGCCGGCCGGTGCCTCGGGAGCGGCCGACTGGCCTGCGCCGCCACTGCTTTTCGCGGCGGGCGCCGGTTCACTGCCTTTCTGATCCGAAGCGCGCTGAACGTCTTCCTTCAGCACGCGGCCGCCCTTACCGGTGGCCTCGACCTTCGACAGATCAACGCCCTTTTCTTCCGCCATCTTCTTCGCGGCCGGGCTGACCAACGGCTCCTCGCCACTGTCCTCGCCCTTGTCATCGGCCGCGGCCGGTTGTTCGGGGGCTGGCTCTTCCCTGGCGGCGGATTCGTCGCTGGCGCCGCCCTCAGACTCCTCCTTCGCGTCACCGCTGCCGGCGGAACCGGACTCGCCTTCCGCGAACTTCCCGATCACTTCGCCACTCTCAACGGTATCGCCCTCGTCCTTGACGATCTCCTTGATGACACCGTCGCCGGGAGCCACGACCTCGAGCACCACCTTGTCGGTCTCGATATCGACGATCAGCTCATCCCGCTCGCACTGTTCGCCGGGTTTCTTGTGCCAGGTAGCGATCGTGCCTTCCGCAACTGATTCGGGAAAAACCGGAGCTTGGATATCTGTTGTCATTGCTCTTCCTTACTTGTCAGTACCCGTCAGACGGAGAATGCGTCTTCAACGAGTTGTTTCTGTTCCTGGGCGTGTACGCTTGGATAACCAGAGGCTGGCGCTGCCGACGCCTTGCGCCCCGCGTACTGCAGTCTCGGCTTCTTCCTGGTGCGATCCAGTGCATGCCGCATGTGGTGCTGACTGGAATACCAGGCGCCCTGGTTCATGGGCTCCTCCTGGCACCAGACCGCGGTCTCGATGCCGGTATAGGGTGCCAGCACCGCGTCCAGATCATCGTGCGGGAACGGATAGAGCTGTTCGATCCGCACGATCAGCGTGTCTTCCCGCCCGTCGGAACGCTGCTTCTCAAGCAGGTCGTAATAGACCTTGCCGCTGCACATGATCAAACGGTTAACTTTCCGCGGGTCCGGCATTTCCTTCGGAGGCAGGACTGTGCGGAAAGTGCCCTCACACAGGTCGTCCAGCGAGGACACCGCCTCCTTGTGACGCAGCAGGCTCTTAGGCGTCAGCGCGATCAACGGCTTGCGCAGAGGCCGTTTCACCTGACGGCGGAGCATGTGGAACACCTGGGACGGCGTGGTCGGAACGCAGACCTGGATGTTGTGCTCCGCTGAAAGCTGCAGGAACCGCTCAAGCCGCGCGGAAGAATGCTCGGGCCCCTGGCCCTCATAGCCATGGGGAAGAAGCAGGGTCAGCCCGCAGAGCCGCCCCCACTTGTGCTCACCACTGGTGATAAACTGGTCAACCACCACCTGCGCGCCATTGACGAAGTCACCGAACTGCGCTTCCCAGATGGTCAGCGTTGTGGGCGTGGTCGTGGCATAACCGTATTCAAAGCCCACTGCTGCCGCCTCGGAGAGCAGAGAGTCGTAGATCTCGAAGCGCGGCTGGTCATCCCGGACGTGCTCAAGCGGCACGTATTCGCTGCCGTCCTTCTGGTTGTGCAGAACCGCATGACGGTGCGAGAAGGTGCCGCGGCGTG
The DNA here is from genome assembly GCF_008709855.1 of Halospina sp. K52047b. NCBI lineage: Bacteria > Pseudomonadati > Pseudomonadota > Gammaproteobacteria > Halospina > Halospina sp. K52047b. The sequence goes on from NZ_VYJH01000006.1 coordinate 59,976, forward strand.
AATCCTGGCCGGTGAAGCGGATCGGATGCCCCTCGTTCAGCAGCGTGGCGTACGCCATCGTTTCCGCGTAACCCCAGTTCAACGGTAACGCGCCCTGCGTCATCTTGCCGCGGTCCTCCATGATCTTCTTGACCTGGCGTTGCACCGTGAATCCTTCCGGTACCGTCGAGATCCGGCGGCCCAGCGCCTGCAGGGTCTTCATGGGTACGCTGGTCTTGCACCGCGCCGTCCATTCATGACCCAGGTAGGGTGTCCAGTCCACGTAGAGATCGGTATTGGGTTCCTTGACCAGAGCGTCCACCACATGGTCGCCGTTGTCCAGCTTATCGCGGTACTCCTCGAACAGCTTCTTGGCGTCCTGCTCCTGGATGGTCCCGTCATTGACGAGCTGCTTCACATACAGGTCACGGGTCGTGGGGTGATTCCGGATCTTCTCGTACATCCGCGGCTGCGTGGCGGAAGGCTCATCCGCCTCGTTATGGCCGCGCCGGCGGTAGCACACCAGGTCAATGACCACGTCCTGGCCGAACTCGTTGCGGTAATCCATGGCGAGCTGGGTCACATAGAGCACCGCCTCGGGATCATCGCCATTCACATGCAGGATCGGCGCCTGGACCATCTTCGCCACATCGGTGCAGTACTCCGTTGAGCGCGCGTCCAGGCGATGGCTGGTAGTGAACCCGATCTGGTTATTGACCACGATGTGAACGGTGCCGCCAATGCCGAAGCCCCGTGTCAGGGACATCTGGAGGCTCTCCATGACCACGCCCTGGCCGGCAAAGGCCGCATCACCATGGATCGCGATCGGCAGCACCTGCTGCCCCGTCTCATCCTCACGGCGTGCCTGGCGTGCACGGACTGAGCCGCTCACTACCGGGGTCACGATCTCCAGGTGCGACGGGTTGAAGGCCAACGCCAGGTGGACCTCGCCACCGGGGGTCATCACGTTGGAGGAGAAGCCCTGATGGTATTTCACGTCCCCTGAGCCCTCGTCCATGGTCACCTTGCCGTCAAACTCATCAAACAGCTCCCTGGGGTTCTTCCCGAGGGTATTGACCAGGATGTTGAGCCGGCCCCGGTGGGCCATGCCAATGACAATCTCGCGCGCCCCATAGGAGCCGGCACGCTGGATGAGCTCGCTGACACAGGGTGTGAGCGATTCCGCGCCCTCAAGACCAAAGCGCTTAGTCCCGGGATACTTGGAACCAAGATACTTCTCCAGCCCCTCGGAGGCATTGAGCCGCTCAAGCAGGCTCAGTTGGGTCTTCGTTTCATAGTTGGGGTGCGACTTCACGCTCTCCAGCCGATGCTGGAACCAACGCTTCACCGTGGTATCCACAATGTGCATGTACTCGGCGCCCACGGTGCTGCAGTAGGTGCGCTCCAGCCCATCGATGATATCCCGCAGCTTCATCCGCTCAGAGCCGAAGAACAGCGACCCGGTCTGGTATTCCACATCCAGATCGTCATCATCCAGCTCGTGATAGCGGAAATCGAGATCCTTCACTTTGGGCCGGTTCAGCAGCCCAAGGGGATCCAGGTCCGCATTCTGATGGCCACGGAAACGATAGGCATTGATCAGCTGGAGAACGCGGACCTGCTTTTCTTCGGCCTTGGAGATGGAAGAGGGAGCGCCCTGGGCGGGAGAGTAACGGCGCTGGTTCTGGGCAATGTATCGGAACTGGTCTCGGATTTCTCGGTGTGGAACATCGGGTCTGTGGTCGCCTGGTATTCCCGGAAGCTGGTCAAAATAACGCCGCCATTCTTCCGGAACGCCGTTGGGATCCTTGAGGTAGGTTTCGAACAGATCCTCAACGTAAGCCAGATTCCCACCCTGCAGGTGGGACGTCCGCCACAGCTGCTCCATTATGCTTTCATGCATGGCACTCGCTCGCCTCTGACTGGACTTCGTGTCAGCAAACGCGGCCCTGGCCTTTTGAGCTCCGGCCGCGTGCCCTTGCGCGACACGGTGTTGCCGTGACGCGCATTAACCAAGGGCGGCCTGCGGGCCGCCCTGAGCGTCTTCTGGCGTGAACTGTGTCGCAATAATCAGGTTGTGCGCTGCATCAGCATAGTACGGATATGGCCGATTGCACGTGTCGGGTTCAGTCCTTTGGGGCAGACACTCACACAGTTCATGATTCCGCGGCAGCGGAATACACTGAACGGGTCATCCAGATTATCGAGACGTTCCGCGGTCGCCGTATCACGGCTGTCCGCCAGAAAACGATACGCCTGCAGCAGCCCAGCAGGGCCAACGAACTTGTCCGGGTTCCACCAGAACGACGGGCAGGCCGTTGAGCAGCAGGCGCATAGAATACACTCATAGAGCCCGTCGAGTTTCTCCCGGTCCTCGGGGGACTGGAGACGCTCGATGGCGGGCTCCGGATTATCATTGATCAGGTACGGCTGGATCCTCTCGTACTGCTGGTAGAAGATCGACATGTCCACCACCAGGTCCCGTACCACGGGCAGCCCCGGCAGCGGGCGCAGTACCAGCTTGTTATTCTTAACAACTTCCGACACCGGCGTGACGCACGCCAGCCGGTTCATGCCGTTGATATTCATCCCGTCCGAGCCGCAGACGCCCTCACGGCAGGAACGACGGAATGCCACACTGACATCATCCTCCTTGATCATGTGCAGGACGTCGAGCACCATCAGATCCTTGCCTTCCGGAAGCTCAACTTCGACGTCCTGCATGTACGGCACATTGTCCGTTTCAGGATTGTATCGATAGAGACTGACCAGCATCACAACACCTCTTTATTAGTACTTCCGGACTGTCGGCGGGAATGCATCCATCGAGCGCGGCGCAAAGTTGACCTCACGCTGCCCCAACCGCTTTTCAAGCGGGAAGTAGATGGAGTGCTTCAGCCACTGTTCATCGTCACGCTCGGTGTAGTCGTTCCGCGCGTGGGCGCCACGGCTTTCACGCCGCTCAATGGCTGACACCGCCGTTGCGTACGCAACCTCGTAGAGGTTTTCCAGTTCCAGCGCTTCGACACGGGCGGTGTTGAAGGCGTTGCTGGTGTCCTCGAGTTTCGTGTTGCGGATCTTTTCGCCGATCTCATCCAGAATTCTGAGGCCTTTCTCCATGGGTTCGCCATCGCGGAAAACCCCGAAGTAAAGCTGCATGGTGTCCTGGAGTTCCTTCTTGACATCGTAGACACGCTCGGTGCCCTCACCACTGTTGAGGCGATCCAGACGCGCCATGGCGCGCTCGATGTCGCTTTCACTCGCCTCCATAGCGTCGCCGCCCTCGCGCAGCTGCTTTTCGATCTGCAGGCCCGCGGCACGGCCGAACACCACCAGATCCAGCAGGGAGTTGCCGCCCAGGCGGTTGGCACCGTGTACGGATACCGAGGCCGCCTCACCGCAGGCAAAGAGCCCTTCAATGGGCTGGTCATTGCCACTGGCGTCCTGGGTCATCACCTGACCGCCGATGTTGGTCGGCAGGCCGCCCATCATGTAGTGGCAGGTCGGCACCACCGGAATCGGCTCCTTCACCGGATCCGCATGCGCGAAGGTCCGGGAAAGCTCCAGGATACCCGGCAGGCGCAGATTCAGTGTCTCCTCGCCAAGGTGGTCGAGCTTGAGGTAGACATGGTCCTTGTTGGGGCCACAACCACGGCCTTCCAGAATCTCCAGAACCATGGACCGGGCCACAACGTCGCGGCCGGCCAGATCCTTGGCGTTCGGGGCATAGCGTTCCATGAAGCGCTCGCCCTCCGAATTCACCAGATAACCGCCCTCGCCACGGCAACCCTCGGTCACCAGAGTGCCCGCACCATGGATACCAGTGGGGTGGAACTGCCACATCTCCATATCCTGAACCGGAATACCGGCCCGCAGGGCCATGCCCACGCCGTCACCGGTGTTGATCAGGGCGTTGGTGGTGGAGGCGTAGATGCGGCCAGCACCGCCGGTTGCCAGTACCGTGGCCTTGGACTTGATGTAGACGACTTCGCCAGTCTCCATCTCGATGGCGATGACACCCACCACCTGCCCATCCTGGTTCTTCACCAGATCGACGGCATACCACTCATTCAGGAAGGTGGTGCCGCCCTGCAGGTTCGCCTGGTAGAGGGTGTGAAGCAGTGCGTGGCCGGTACGGTCCGCTGCCGCGCAGGTGCGCGCCGCCTGACCGCCCTTGCCGTATTCCTTGGACTGACCGCCGAAGGGCCGCTGATAGATACGGCCATTCTCGAAACGGGAGAACGGCAGCCCCATGTGCTCCAGCTCATAGACGGCACGCGGGCCCACGGAGCACATGTATTCGATCGCTTCCTGGTCGCCGATGTAGTCCGAGCCCTTGACGGTGTCATACATGTGCCAGCGCCAGTCATCGTTCGGATCCGCACTGGCGATGGCACAGGTGATGCCACCCTGCGCGGAGACGGTGTGCGAGCGGGTCGGAAAGACCTTGGAGATGCATGCTGTATTGATGCCGGACTGGGTCAGCTGCTGCGCGGCCCGCAGACCGGAACCGCCGCCACCGATCACGAGTGCATCAAACGACATGGTTCTAAGATTGGACATGATTCAGAGCCCCCAGAGAATCTCGACACCCCATACGAGGTAGATGAACATGATCAGCCCGCAGCCGGCCTGGATGACAAACCGCAGCGCTGTCGGCTTGATGTAATCAGTGGTAACCGTCCAGAGACCGACCCACGAATGGATACCCAGAGAGATCAGCGCCAGCAGGCTGAAGATGCGCATCCAGAGCTGGTCGAACAGGCCAGCCCACTGCGCGTAATCGAGATCGGACGACCCCAGCACAAACCCCGTCAGAAACAGGGTATACAGCGCCAGCACCACGGCTGACACACGCTGCATCAGCCAGTCATAGGCACCGGTGCGCCCGAGGTTGGTGACACTCTTTACCATATCCAGACTCCCAGCAGAACAATCAGTACGGCAGAGACCACAAAGGTGATCTTGGTGCTGAGTCGACCGCCCTCAAGCGTCTCCCCAACGCCCATGTCCATGACCAGGTGACGGATACCCGCCACCAGATGGTAGGCAAGCGCCGATAGCGTGCCCCAGACCACCAGCTTGCTCAGCGGGTGTGTCATGAGCTCCGCCACGGCCGCGAACCCGGCCTGACCGGCCAGTGACTGGTCGAGACCATAGAGAAGGAATGCGATCCCGACGAATGCCGCAATACCGCTAATTCGATGCAGGATTGAGGCAATGGCGGGAATGGGAAAATGGATGGTGCTGATTTCTAGGTTAACCGGTCGTTTGGTCGTCACGGCTCCTGACCCCTGTCTGGTGCGCCGGGCGGTGTCGGTCGGCCCCGACAGCCGGGCACAGTGTGTTGGTGGATCATCGTTCTGATCAGCGGGCGGGTTAGAACCGCCGTCTCTGGCGGGCTCCCGTCTACGGGCTTGGAATTATAGAGACTGCCCCCGGTGATTACAAACCGGCAAGAGGACCTCCAGCGGCCCGCAGGTAACAGACAGATTGACAATTGGTAACACCGCCCTATATTTTCGCGAACCGCGAAGGCGTTAGAAGCGATCCCGCCGACTGGCCCACCCCGACGCCTGATCCGTGACGTCCGGGTCAATCTTCTGCGATACTTGGGTTCGCTGTGCGTCATCTCCAGCACTGGTTTGCTGAACTGACAGGAGAACACCATGTCCAACGAGAAAGCAACGCTTTCGGTCGGAGGCCGAACCCTGGAACTTCCGGTCTATTCCGGTACACAGGGCCCTGATGTGATTGATGTGAGAAATCTGGTCACGGAAGGCTGGTTCACCTACGACCCCGGTTTTGTTTCCACCGCCGCGTGCGAATCGAAGATCACCTTCATCGACGGGGCGAACGGGGTTCTCCTGCATCGCGGCTACCCCATCGAGCAGCTGGCCAACAACGCCGATTACCTCGAAGTCTGTTACCTGCTGCTCCACGGCGAACTCCCCACCGCCGAAGAAAATGAACGCTTCCGCCGCACCGTCAACAATCACACCATGATCCACGACCAGATGAGCCATTTCTTCAACGGGTTCCGCCGCGACGCGCACCCGATGGCCATCATGGTCGGCGTGGTCGGGGCACTCTCCGCCTTCTATCACGACACCATGGACCTTACCGACGTGCACGAGCGCGAAGTTGCGGCCCACCGTCTGATCGCCAAGATGCCGACCATCGCGGCCATGTGCTACAAGTACTCGATCGGCCAGCCCTTCATGTATCCGCGCAACGATCTGGGCTATGCCGAGAACTTCCTGTACATGATGTTCGGCGTACCCTGTGAGGAATACAAAGTGAATCCGGTCCTGGCCAAGGCCATGGACAAGATCTTCATCCTGCACGCGGACCACGAACAGAACGCCTCCACCTCCACCGTGCGCCTGGCCGGCTCCACCGGCGCCAACCCCTTCGCGGTCATCGCGGCGGGCATCGCGGCCCTCTGGGGTCCGGCACACGGCGGCGCCAATGAGGCGGTCCTGAACATGCTCAACGAGATTGGTGATGAATCCAACGTCGAACGCTGTGTTGAGCGAGCCAAGGACAAAGACGACCCCTTCCGCCTGATGGGCTTCGGCCACAGGGTCTACAAGAACTTCGATCCGCGCGCCCGGGTTATGCGCGACACCGCCCACGAGGTACTTCAGGAGCTGGGGCTTGAGAATGACCCGCTGCTGCGGATTGCCCAGCGTCTCGAGCAGATCGCCCTGGAAGACGAGTACTTCATTGAGCGTAAACTCTACCCGAACGTCGACTTCTACTCCGGGATCATCCTCAAGGCCATTGGTATCCCGACCTCGATGTTCACAGTGATCTTCGCGCTCTCGCGCACAATTGGCTGGTTCTCCCACTGGAACGAGATGGTCAGCGGCAACTACCGCATTGGTCGGCCGCGCCAGCTCTACAGTGGCTATACCAAGCGCGACTATCCCAGCGAGTAACAACACCCCGAAAACCCGCTCCCGAGCGGGTTTTCTCGTTTCAGGAGACAGGAGGAGGCAGCGTCCCATGCAGATTGCTTTCATCGGACTCGGGGTCATGGGTTTTCCCATGGCCGGGCACCTGGCCCGGCATGACGGATTCAGCGTGCAGGTCTACAACCGCACGGGGGAAAAGGCACAGGAGTGGGCCCGCGGCTACCCCGGCGAGACCGCAGAAGGTATTGCGCAGGTCGTGATGGATGCGGATGTCGTCGTTACCTGCGTGGGAGCGGATCCGGATCTGAGAGCGCTCTACACGGGCGAGCACGGCATCATCGCCAATGCCCCTGAGGGCACACTTCTGATCGACCACACCACGGCGTCAGCCAGTGTTACCCGGGAGTTGGCGGAACTGGCGGCCGAGGCCGGTCACAGCTGGGTGGACGCGCCGGTCTCCGGGGGCCAGCAGGGTGCCGAAAACGGTAAACTGACCATCATGTGCGGTGGCGAGCGTAGCGCCTTCGACCGGGCCCTGCCCGTGCTCAACTGTTACGGTAAGGCCGTGCATTACATGGGTGGCGTGGGTCATGGCCAGCTCACCAAGATGGTGAACCAGATCACCGTCGCGGGTCTTCTGCAGGGGCTTTCGGAAGGGCTCCATTTCGCCGAGGAGGCGGGACTTGACCCGGCATCGGTTGTGCAGGCCATCAGTGGCGGTGCGGCCCAGTCCTGGCAGATGGATAACCGCGCGCAGACCATGATTGAAGGCGAATATGACCACGGTTTCGCGGTGGACTGGATGCGCAAGGATCTGGGGATCTGCATCGCGGAGGCCCGGAACAACGGCGCCAGCCTGCCCGTTGCCGCACTGGTCGACCAGTTCTACTCCGACGTGCAGAACCTGGGCGGTGGGCGCTGGGACACCTCGGCACTTCTGGAGCGGCTGCGGGCAAACTCCTGACCCCGTACCACGGATCGCCCGCGGGGCGGGCTCCTACCACATACACCGTAGGAGCGAGCCTCGCTCGCGATACCTTTGATCGCCTGCAAGGCAGGCTCCTACGGCACCTTCAGCTGGCCTTGCGCTTGCCGCCCTGGCCTCCGGATTTCTTCTTCTCCTGGGGCTCCCACCGGCCGTTGCGGTAGTAGGCCTGCCACCCGGTCGCCTTACCCTCCTTTTCAGATGCCACATACTGCTCCCTGGTCTTACGGCTGTAGCGCACCGTTGTCGGGTTCCCCTCCGGATCACGCTCGGGCGCATCCAGTATGTAGGCGTACTTGGGATCCAGCTCCGCGGCATGTGGCTTGATCTCGCTCACCAGCGGCGGCCGCGTCTCGCGGTTCTTGGGAAACTGGCTGGCGGCCAGGAACAGGCCTGAGGCGCCATCCCTCAGTACATAGGTGTCGTCCACCTTCTGGCACTGAAGTTCCGGCATCGGGATCGGGTCCATCTTGGGGGGCGCCGGTTCCCCATTGCGCAGCAGTTTCCGGGTGTTCTTGCATTCCGAATTGGTGCAGTCGAAATACTTCCCGAAACGCCCACTCTTGAGCTGCATCTCACTGCCACACTTGTCGCACTCCAGCGTCGGGCCCTCATAGCCCTTGATGCGGAAGCTGCCGTACTCCAGCTCCTGGCCATCACAGTCCGGGCTGTTGCCGCACACGTGCAGCTTGCGGGTCTCATCGATGAGGTAGCTGTCCATGGCCGTGCCACATTTCGGGCAGCGGTGTTTCTCGCGCAGCAGGCGGGATTCACCCTCGCCGTCGTCATCCTCATCCGCGCTGACCGCCTCGTCACCGGGAATCAGGTTGATGGTCTTCTTGCAGCGCTCCTTGGGCGGCAGCGAGTAGCCGGAGCACCCCAGAAAGACCCCGGTGCTGGCAACACGGATCTGCATGTGCCGGCCGCAGTCCGGGCACTCGATGTCCGTGTCCGTGGGCGCGTTGGTGCGCATGCCACCGTCCGTGGACTCCGCCTGCTGGAGCTGCTTCGAGAAGCGCTCGTAGAATTCATTGAGAACCTGCTTCCAGTCCTCCCGGCCCTCGGCAACCTCGTCGAGTTCCTCCTCCATGCGTGCCGTGAAATCGTAATCCAGCAGGTTGGAGAAGGATTCGTTCAGCCGGTCCGTAACAATGTCCCCCAGCTTTTCCGCATAGAAACGCCGGTTCTCCAGGCGCACATAGCCGCGCTCCTGGATCGTCGAGATGATGGAGGCATAGGTTGAGGGCCGTCCGATCCCGCGCTTTTCAAGTTCCTTGACCAGCGACGCCTCGGTGTAGCGTGGCGTTGGCTTGGTAAAGTGCTGGCTCGGAGTCAGCTCGCTCAGGATCAGGCGGTCGCCTTCGGCAATATCCGGAAGCACCACATCCTGATCCTTCTTCCCGGAGGACGGCGCCACCTTCTGGAAACCATCAAACCGGATGATCCGGCCCCGGGTCTTCAGCTGATAATCCCCTGCGACCACGGTCACGGATGTGCTCAGGAACTCGGCGTCAGTCATCTGGCAGGCCACGAATTGGCGCCAGATCAGGTCGTAGAGCCGTTCGGCGTCCTTCTCCAGACCGCTGATGTCCTGGGCCCGGTGTTTGACGTCCGACGGTCGAATCGCTTCGTGCGCTTCCTGGGCCCCTTCACGGGACGTGTAATAGCGCGGCTTCTCGGGCAGGTAATCATCACCGAAACTGGCCTGGATATAACCGCGCGCGGACTGGATCGCATCCTGACTCAGGTTGGTCGAATCCGTCCGCATGTAGGTAATGTAGCCGGCCTCATACAGGCGCTGGGCCAGCGTCATGGTTTTCTTCACGCTGAAACCAAGGCGGTTACTTGCCGCCTGCTGCAGCGTGGACGTAATGAACGGGGCCGAGGGCCGGGATTTGGTGGGCTTGTCCTCGCGCTTGGCCACGCGGAAGGCCTGCTCATCCTCCGCCAGTGCCCTCAGGCGCTCAACATGCTCATTGCTCTGCTGCTCGTTCGTGGGCCTGTAGGGCTTGTCGCCATACTTTGCCACCTCGAACGGAATGCCCACACTCTTCTGCTCAGGCGGTGTCAGCAGTGTATCCAGCTCCCAGTATTCCTCGGGTACAAAGGCGCGGATCTCACGCTCGCGCTCAACGATGAGCCGAACTGCCACGGACTGGACGCGCCCCGCGGAAAGACCACGGGCAATCTTGCTCCACAGCAGCGGCGAGACCATATAGCCCACCACACGGTCCAGGAACCGGCGTGCCTGCTGTGCCTCAACCCGGTGAGTGTCCACGTCCGTGGGTTCGGAAAAGGCCCCCTGGATGGCACGCTTGGTGATCTCATTGAACACCACGCGACGGTACTTGTCGTCGTCACCGCCAATGGCCTCCTTCAGGTGCCAGGCAATGGCCTCCCCTTCGCGGTCAAGGTCCGTGGCCAGATAGACCGCATCGGCGTTGTTCGCCAGCCGCTGCAGTTCGCTGACGACCTTCTCCTTACCGGGGAGTATCTCGTAATGGGCTTCCCAGTCGTTCTCCGGGTCCACGCCCATGCGCCGGATCAGCTGATCATGGGCCTTCTGCTGCTTGTAGCGGGCTTTGGTCTCGGGATCCATCTTGCGTGTCTCCGCAGCCTGGCGGGCACGCTCCTTGGGGTCCGTTTTACGGTTGCCGGAACCACTCACTGGAAGATCGCGGATATGTCCCACGCTGGACTTCACGATGTAGTCATCACCAAGGTACTTATTGATGGTCTTGGCCTTGGCGGGGGACTCCACGATTACCAGACTTTTACCCATAACAGCGAAATCTTCCTCAGAACAGTGTGGTGACCATGGCGCCGACCATGGACGTGGCGACAATATATAGGGATTGGGTCATGGCGGGTCAAGTGACCCCAAACAAAAAGCCCGGCGCGTGGCCGGGCTCAAGAGGGCTTGGAAGCGGATCAGAGCCGCTCGAAGACGGTGGCCGTCCCCTGCCCCAGGCCGACACACATGGTGGCGACACCCAGGGTACCCTCGTTCTGCTGCATGACGTTCAGCAGCGTGGTGGAGATGCGGGAACCGGAGCAGCCCAGCGGGTGGCCTAGCGCGATGGCGCCGCCGTGCAGGTTCACCTTCTGGTCCATCTCGTCCAGCAGCTTGAGATCCTTCAGTACCGGCAGTGACTGCCCAGCGAAGGCTTCGTTCAGCTCCCAGAAGTCGATGTCCTCGACCTTCAGACCAGCCCGCTTCAGGGCCTTCTTGGTCGCCGGAACCGGGCCATAGCCCATGATGGCCGGATCCACGCCCGCCACAGCGGTCGCACGGACCTTGGCGATGGGCTTGAGGCCCAGTGCCTTGGCCTTCTCGTAGGACATTACCAGCATGCTGGAAGCACCGTCGGTCAACTGGGACGAGGTGCCCGCGGTGACTGTGCCATCCTTCGGATCAAACGCCGGCTTGAGCTCGGACAGGCCTTCCGCCGTGGTTTCCGGCCGGATGGTTTCGTCCTGCTCGATCAGCTTACGGTAACCGTTCTCATCGTGACCTTCGACGGGCACGATTTCATTATCAAACCCGCCGTTTTCACGGGCCTGCGAGGCACGCTGATGGGACCGTGCACCAAACTGGTCCTGCTGCTCCCGGGTAATGCCATGCATCTTGGCCAGCATTTCCGCAGTCAGGCCCATCATGTTGGACGCCTTGGCGGAATACTTGGATGACGCTGGGTTGTGATCAAAGCCGGACTCCATGGGAATGTGACCCATGTGCTCAACACCACCGATCACGAACACTTCCCCGTTCCCGGTCTGGACCGCCTGGCTGGCGGTATGCAGCGCACTCATGGAGGAGCCACACAGGCGGTTCACGGTCTGTGCCGCCGCCTCGTGGGGAATGCGGGTCATCAGTGACATCTGGCGCGCGATGTTCAGGCCCTGCTCTTTGGTCTGGTTCACGCAGCCCCAGATGACATCCTCAACTTCCTTCGGGTCCAGCTTGGGGTTGCGGTCAAACAGCGCTTCAACCAGCGCCGCGGACAGGTCCTCGGCGCGCACATTGCGGAAACAGCCATTCTTGGCACGGCCCATCGGTGTCCGCACGCAATCGACTATGACAACGTCTCTTGGATTAAGGCTCATAGATCTTCTCCGTTCGGAAATCTGTTCAACGATCAGCCATGGAACTTCTTGCCGGCCTTGGCCATTTCACGCATGCCTTCGGTCGGATGATAGAGCGGACCCAGGTCCTTGTACTTGTCTGCCATCTGGCAGAAAGCATCCAGGCCAATGTCGTCGATATAGCGCAGCGCACCACCACGGAAGGGCGGGAAGCCGATGCCATAGACCAGCCCCATGTCCGCCTCGGCGGCCGTACCCACGATGTTGTCTTCCAGGCACCGCACGGTCTCGATGCACAGCGGGATCATCATGCGCTCGATGATCTCGTCGTCGGTGAACTCCTGGCTGTTGTGGACAACCGGCTTGAGCAGGTCATAGGTGGACTCGTCCACAACCTTCTGCTGCTTGCCCTTCTTGTCCAGCTTGTACTGATAGAAACCAACGTCGGACTTCTGCCCCAGGCGGTCCTTTTCGAACATCACATCGATGGCACTCTTGTGCTCATCCTTCATGCGGTCCGGGAAGCCTTCAGCCATCACCTCATTGGCGTGCTTGGCGGTGTCCATGCCGACCACGTCCAGCAGGTAGGCCGGGCCCATGGGCCAGCCGAACTTCTCCATCACCTTGTCGACCTTCTGGAAGTCGGCACCGTCACGGACCAGGCGTGCAAAGCCACCGAAGTACGGGAACAGGATACGGTTGACCAGGAAGCCGGGGCAGTCGTTGACCACGATCGGACTCTTGCCCATGGCACGGGCGTAGGCAACAGTGGTCGCGACGGCCTTGTCGCTGGTCTTCTCGCCACGGATCACCTCAACCAGCGGCATCATGTGTACTGGGTTGAAGAAGTGCATGCCGCAGAAGTTCTCCGGGCGCTTGAGGTTCTTCGCCAGGCGGTCGATGGAGATGGTGGAGGTGTTGGAGGTGAGGATCCTGTCCTCGCCGATCACGTCCTCGGTTTCACGCAGCACGGCGTCCTTGACCTTGGGGTTCTCGACCACGGCTTCAACTACCAGGTCCACGTCGCCGAAGTCGCCGTAGTTCAGCGTCGGATGGATGTTGTTGAGCACATCGCCCATCTGGTCGGCACTCATCTTGCCCTTGTCCACGCGCTTGCTCAGCTGCTTCTTGGCCTCGTCCAGGCCCAGCTTGATGCCGTCGCGGTTGATGTCCTTCATCATAATGGGCGTGCCCTTGAGCGCGCTCTGGTAGGCAATGCCACCGCCCATGATGCCGGCACCGAGCACGGCCGCCATTTTCACCTGGTTGGCCTGCTTCTCGTAGTCCTTGCCCTTCTTCTTGAGGTCCTGGTCGTTCAGGAAGATCTGGACCAGCGAGGCAGCGGTCCCGGTCTTGGCCATCTTGGCGAAGCCGTTGGCTTCCACCTCGACCGCCTTGTCGCGGGTCATGCCGGCGTGCTTCTGCATCACCTTGACCGCTTCCACCGGCGACGGGTAGTTCGGACCCGACTGGCCGGCAACGTAGCCCTTGGACGTCTCAAACACCATCATGCTTTCCATGGAGTTGAGCTTGAGCTTGCCGGTCTTCTCCTCACGGCGCGCCTGGTAGTCCAGCTTGCCGCTGTTGGCTTCCTTCAGGATATCGACGGCGGCATCCACCAGCTGATCGGACTTAACCACCGCATCCACAGCGTGCGCCTTGAGCGCCTTGTCCGCTTTCTGCTCGCCACCCATGCAGATCCACTCGATGGCGTTGTCCGCACCAATGAGGCGACTGAGGCGCACCGTCCCGCCGAAACCGGGGAAAATGCCGAGCTTGACTTCCGGAAGGCCGACTTTCGCCTTCTCGTCCATAACACGGAAGTCCGTGGACAGGCACATCTCAAAACCGCCGCCCAGTGCCTGACCGTTGATCGCGGTCACGGTCGGGAAAGGAAGATCCTCAATGCTGTTGAAGATCCGGTTGGCCTTGAGGCTGTTGTTGACGAGGTCCTCTTCCGGGCCCGCGAACAACTCGGTGAATTCCGTGATGTCCGCGCCCACAATGAAGGTGTCCTTGGAACTGGTAACCACCAGACCCTTGAGCTTCTTCTGCTTTTCGAGGGCCTCGGCCGCTTCGCCGAGTTCCCCGATGGTGAGCTGATTGAACTTATTGACAGACTCACCCGTCAGATCGAAGTCGAGCTGTGCAAAACCGCCTTCGATCTCTTTAACCGTGATGGCTTTACCTTCGTAAATCATCAACTGTTCTCCAGGTTGTGATTGGTACGTCGCTGGCCGTAGCGCGATCCAAATTCATACAGTCGTTTGAATCCGGCGCCAACGATGAAAAAAAACCGAGCGTTTGTCAATTTGTTTATTCACCGCCATCCTGCGACATGGCCCCCAGATGCGCCGCCCTGCGGATTGGAAGAATGTGAAAGCTTGCTACACTGTGGCCAGAATCCAGAACACAGACAACAAAGGCGGAGACCAACCCGACATGATGACAGGCACCCTTCGAACACGTCTGCTGACCAGCTTCCTTGCTCTGGCGCTTCTTGCGCTGGGCGCTCTGCCCGCCCACAGTCAGCAGGCGGACGGCAGCAGCGAGGCGGAAAACGAAACCGAAGCCATGGCGGAGCAGCTGCTTGACCGGATTCACCGCTTCCGTCTGCGCAACTTCATGGCCCTGAACGACTACTACAACTACAGCATGGACCCTGAGGAGGAACTGGTTTCCGAGATCAACGATAACATGGAACGCTCGGACGCCCTGCTCGGCGAGATCGGCGAACTGGCCGGCGAATCGCTCACCGGCTCCGAGCTCGAGGACCTGCGCGGCGCCTATGCGAGCTTCGAGGACCAGATGGACACCAACATCGAGGACGTGCGTGGTTCCGGTTACCCGGACCTGCGGCTGCTGTCGGACATGGCCAACCAGGCGCAGAACCTGAGCGTGCTGTCCGAAAAGCTCTATGACCAGGTGGCCGGCCAGGAGGCCACCCCTACCGTCACCGATCTGGAGCTCGCCCGGGAAGCCTCCATCACCATGGCCCTGATGGTCACCCGCTACTCAGCGCGCTCTTCCTCATCCGTCGCCCAGGTTTTCCAGGGTGCCGATTCAGAGCAGCCACTGGACGAACTGGCCAGGGAGTTTGAGGGCAGCCTGGAGAAGCTCCGCGAGCGTGTAGGAGACAACCAGCAGATCGATGCCACCCTGTCGGACGTCAACAGCAAATGGCGCTTCATCCGTGGCTCCTACATCGAATATGATGAACAGAACGTGGCGTTCGTGATCAACCGCTATTCCACCAGCATCATCGAGAGCCTGGAGCAGACCATTGAACGCCTCAAATCAGCCTGAAGACCCACGGAGGAACACCCACCATGAGTGACTATCAACGCATCCTGGTTGCCATCGACCTTACCGAAGAGGCACCGGAAGTGCTGGGCAAGGCGAAACGGCTGGCGGAGAGCAACGCCGCAACCCTGGATCTGCTGCATGTGGTGGAACCCGTGGGCTACGCCTATGGCGGCGATCTGCCCCTGGATCTCAGTGACCTGCAGCAGCAGCTTGAAGACAATGCACGCAGCAAGCTGGATGCTTATGGTGATGAGCACGGAGTTGGCCCCGACAACCGGCACGTGGTGGTTGGCCGGCCCGGCTCGGAAGTACGCCGGCAGGCAGAGGAACGGGGTTCCGACCTGATCGTGATCGGCAGCCATGGCCGTCACGGTATCCAGCTGTTGCTGGGCTCCACCGCCAACTCCGTACTGCACGGCTCGCCCTGCGACGTGCTGGCGGTGCGCATCGGCGGCTGATCAGCCGCTGGCCATCTCCTCCAGTTCCACCCAGCGCTCCATGGCGGACTCAAGTTCGGACTCCTGCTCCGAGAGTTCGCCAAGCGCCTTCTGGACCGTATCATTGTCCTGCTGATAGAAATCCGGCTCCGAGACCTGCTCGTGCAGCTCCGCGATACGTGCCTCCAGGTCCCGGATACGCTGTGGCAGCTGCTCCAGTTCCAGCTTGTATTTGTAGCTGAGCTTATTCCCTCCAGACCCTGAACCTGAGCCCGAGGTCGGCGCCGCGCGACTGCCCGAGGACTGGTTGCCCCCTGCACCGGAGTCGCTGCGGCGCCCGCTTCCACTTCCGGATACTGCCGGCTGTTCCGCCGGGAACTGACCGCCCTCACGGCGCCAGTCACTGAAGCCACCAATGGTCTCGTGCACACCACCAAGGCCGTCCAGAAACAGTACGCTCCCGGCGACATGGTCGAGGAATTCCCGGTCGTGGCTGATCACGATCACGGTCCCCTTGAACTCCACCAGCTGGGCTTCGAGAAGCTCGAGTGTATCCACGTCCAGGTCGTTGGTCGGCTCGTCGAGCACCAGGATATTGGCGGGCTGGCTGAACAGCTTCGCCAGCAGCAGACGCGCCCGCTCACCACCCGACAGCATCCGCACCTGGGTGCGTGCCCGCTCCGGTGTGAACAGGAAATCCTGCAGATAGCCCATGACATGACGGCTGCGCCCATTCACCTCAACGGTCTCACGCCCCTCACTGAGGTTCTCGAAGGCGGTCTTTTGCGGATCCAGTTTGCCGCGCAGCTGGTCGAAGTAGGCCACTTCCTGACGCGTGCCGCGGCGGATCTGGCCTTCGGTGGGCTCGAGATCGCCGAGAAGGAGCTTGAGCAGCGTTGTCTTGCCCGAGCCGTTCTCGCCGATCACGCCGATCTTGTCCCCCCGCAGCAGCATGAAATCCAGGTTGTGGATCAGCGGCTGTTCCGAGTTCCAGGCAAAGCCGGCCTGCTGGGCCTCGGCGATCAGCTTACCGGAACGACCGGCATCCTCCACCTCGATCTTCGCCTTACCGGAGCGTTCACGGCGCTGGCGGCGCTCGGCCCGCATCGCCTCCAGCTCTTTCACCCGGCCCTGGTTACGGGTACGGCGGGCCTTCACCCCCTGACGGATCCAGCGCTCCTCCTGAGCCAGTTTGCGGTCAAACTCCGCACGCTGGCGCTCTTCATCCGCCAGTGCCTTATCCTTGGCGTCCAGGTACTGGTCATAGTTCCCCGGCCATGACGTCAGTGCCCCGCGGTCCAGCTCGATGATACGGGTGGCCATGGCACGGATGAAGGCACGGTCGTGACTCACGAACAGAACCGCGCCCTGGAACTGGGCCAGCGCGCCTTCAAGCCACTGGATGGCGGGCACATCCAGATGGTTGGTGGGCTCATCAAGCAGCAGCAGATCGGGATCGGTAACCATGGCCTTTGCCAGCAGCACACGGCGCTGCCAGCCGCCCGAGAGCGTATCCAGCCGCGCCTCCGGGTTGATCCGGTACTGCTCCAGGACCGTGCGGATGCGTTGATCGTAGAGCCAGCCATCCAGTGCCTCGAGCCGTTCCTGGACCTGCTGCATCTGCTGCAGGTCATCCTCGTTGCTGGCGGTCATGGAAAGCTCATTGAACCGCTCCAGAAGCCGCCCTGTCTCCGGAAATGCCTGGGCCACCACCTGGTAGGCGGTCAGATCCCGCTTCTCGGGCAGTTCCTGGGGCAGCTCGGCCACCCGCATGCCCTCGGGCACGACAACCTGGCCGGCGTCCGGCTCCAGCTCGCCGGTCACCAGGCGCAGCAGTGTGGATTTCCCTTCACCGTTGCGCCCGAGCAGCGCCACGCGTTCGCCACGCTCAATGCGCAGATTCGCGCCGTCCAGAAGGGGTTGCATGCCAAAGGCGAGCTGGATGGAATCCAGTGTGAGAACGGTACTCATGAATCGGTATCGGACACCTTGCGCAGATAGTTCTGGATAAGCTCCGCCAGTTCGTCCGGGCGGAACTTGGAAAGAAAGTCGTCACAGCCGACCCGGTCCACCATGGCCTGGTTGAAATCCCCGCTCAGCGAGGTATGCAATGCCAATGGTATCACGAGCCTGATCCAGCGCCACCGAGGAGTCATCCACCACCAAGCCTTCGGTCAGCGAGGTGGTATGTCGCCCATGAAGCCGGAACAGCAGCAGTTCCAGTCGGTTGCGCCCGACAAGGCGCATGCGCTGATCCACATTATCAAGCAGTCCCGCCGTCTCCCGGAAGGCATGGAGTTCTCCGCCCAGGTAGCTGAGCAGCAGGGAGAAGGGACCTGAAGTGCAAAAGCCCGGCACTGGGCCGGGCTTTTGCATGGAATCTGGAGCGGGAAACGAGATTCGAACTCGCGACATCCACCTTGGCAAGGTGGTGCTCTACCAGCTGAGCTATTCCCGCCTTGTGGTTCGGGCTGTGCTGCCCTCAACAACGGGTGTGTATTTTACTCATGCGCGGGCGAGCGTCAATAGTTCATCAAGAAAGTCTTTGCGGCATCCGTCCACTCACCCCCTCCACCAACCGCGCAACAGCCCCCTGGTTGGCATCCACCACCGCCCGGGCCCGCTGGCCAACCTCATGGCGCACCCGCGCCTCCTCGAGCAGTGCCATCAGCGCCTGAGCCAGCTCATCCCCATCGGCAACGAACCTCACCGCCTCCTTGCCCGCGAGGTGGTCAAAAACGCTTATAAAGTTGAATACCTGCCGCCCCGTGATCACCGGCAACGACCACGCCGCCGCCTCCAGCGGGTTGTGCCCCCCGCGCTCGATCAGGGAGCCGCCGATGAACGCCACATCCGCACACCCGAACAGCATCAGGAGCTCACCCATGCTGTCCGCCAGATAGACCTGTGCGGCCGCCGGATCATCGCCGCCGGAGCGCCGAGCCAGGTCGAACCCCTGCTCCTGCACCAGCCGCGCCACCGCCTCAAACCGCTCCGGGTGCCGGGGGACCAGGATCAGCAATGCCTCGGGGTGCTGCTCCAGAAGCCGCCGGTGGGCGGCCAGCACCGGTGCGTCCTCGCCCTCATGGGTGCTCGCCGCAATCCACACCGGCCGCTGCGCCCCCATGCGCTGTTTCAGGGCGGCCGCGGCCGCCTGTACCTCGTCGCCAATGGCCAGGTCGTACTTGATGGAACCGGTTACCGTCACCGACGCCGGCCACGCCCCCAGATGCTCGAACCGGCGCGCATCCGCCTCGGACTGGGCTGCAATCCAGTCCATGGAGCGGAAGATCGGCCGGATCAGCGCCCCCACGCGCCGATAGCCAGCCGCCGAATTCTCGGAAAGCCGTGCATTGGCCAGAACCACCGGAACGCCCCGCCGGTAACAGCCATAGACCATATTCGGCCAGACCTCCGTCTCCATGATCACCAGAATCGCCGGCGCCACCCGCGAGAGGAACCGCTTCACCATGTGCGGCAGATCGTAGGGCACGTACCGGTGCGCCACCTGGTCGCCAAACACATCCCGCACCCGGTCCGCGCCGGTGGGCGTCATGGTCGTGATCAGCACCGGTTGCTCGGGGAACTGCGCCATCAGCCGCCGCACCATGGGCACCGCCGCCAGCACCTCGCCCACGGACACTGCATGCACCCAGATGGGGTTCTTCCCATCCGGTTCCACATGCCCAAAGCGCTGGCGCAGTTTCGCGCGGTAACCCGGCTCCCTCAGGCTCCGGTACCCCAGAAACGCCAGTACCCCCGGCAGGGCCAGATAAAGGCACAGTGAATACAGCCAACGTCCCATGCTTGTGCTAACTCCCATTCCTACACCGCACCGCCAACATGCTATTATCCGGCCTTTATTCCGTCAGTACCAAGGATGAGGCACCATGAAACCCAATTCAGCTGGAGGGCCATGACATGCTAACGGAATTCAGGCTGCAAAACTTCAAGGCATGGCAAGACACCGGCCCAATGCGCATGGCGCCACTCACCATTCTCTTTGGCGCCAATAGCTCCGGGAAATCCAGCCTTGGACACCTGCTCATGGCCCTGAAACAGACCATGCTGCTGCCAGACCGTCGGCGCTCTCTCCATCTTGGAGATGAAAACTCGCTGGTCGATCTCGGTACCTATGCCGACTGCCTGCATGGCCACGACATCAATGCCCATTTGGGGTTTGAATTACAGTGGAAGCGCCAGGAGCCTTTAACCGTCAAAAACGCTCTAAACCGCACAGAGCGTTATACGGGCGACGAACTCGCTCTCAAGGCTGAGATTGGCGCCAGCCAGACGAATCAACCTGAAACACAGTCATTTTCCTACACTCTCCGGAAGGGCGGCCAAAAGCAACTGCACGCATCCCATGGCAGGGGCAAACACGATCCCTACCTGGAATGCGAGCCTCTAAGACTGGTGCGTGCCCAGGGTCGAAAGTGGGCCATCGAGCCTCCGGAAAAGTTCTACCGCTTCTCGGATCGCACCCTTTCCCGCTACCAGAACGCGGATTTCCTGGCGGAATTCGTACTGGAAACCGAACAGCTTCTGGAGAACTTCTACCACCTCGGCCCACTCCGCAGTCCACCGGAGCGGGTCTATTCCTGGTCCGGTGATGCCCCACCGGATGTCGGCTCACTGGGGGAATCCACAATCCCCGCCATCCTCGCGGCCAGCCAGCAGGAGCGGATGCTCAACCGAGCCCCAAACATGAAACGCCAGCGTTTTGATGCGTTCATCGCGGGTTGGCTAAAGGATCTGGGAATCATTGAAACATTCAAGGTGCGGCCTATTGCCAAGGGCCGAAAGGAATACGAGGTCATCATCCAGATCCAGAAAGGCGCGCCCGGCGTCAAACTCACCGATGTGGGTTTTGGTATTTCCCAGGTCCTGCCCGCACTGGTTCAGGCTTTCTATACGCCACCAGGGTCCGTCCTCTGGATGGAACAACCTGAAATTCACCTCCATCCACGGGTTCAGGCCAACCTTGCCGATGCATTCATCAGTGCTACCCAGGCAGGGGAAAACGGTAAAAAGCGGAATGCCCAACTTATTATCGAAAGTCATTCAGAGCACTTTCTCAACCGGTTACAACGCCGCGTAGCCGAGAAAACGCTCGACCCCAATGATGTGGCGATCTACTTCGTGGAGAACAAAAACGGTCGGGCCACTCTTCAGCCACTGGAACTCAATGACTTTGGTGACATCGAGAACTGGCCCGACGACTTCTTCGGCGATGAAATGGAAGACATCAACCAGCGCGCCCTGGCTGCCGCGCGCCGTCGGAAGGAACGGAACTCATGACACGTGCCGTGATCGACACGAATGTACTGCTGGTCGCCAATGGGGATCACGAGGATGCCTCCGAGGATTGCGCCATCAACTGCCTCGAGACGCTGGAAACCATCCGAACACAGGGCATTGCCGTCATTGACAGTGACTGGCGGATCATCCGGGAGTATCAGGACAACATCCCCACCAAGGGCCAACCGGGCCCCGGCCAAGTGTTCCTGAAGTGGCTTCTGCAGCGTCGTGCCACAGCAAGCCAGGTGGTGGAGGTTGCGCTTACGGAAAACAGCCCGGATCGTTTTGAGGAATTCCCGGACAAAGACCTGGAGCCCCACTTCGATCCACCGGACCGGAAATTCGTCGCCGTAGCCGCAGCGGACGGCAACGCGGTGATCAAACAGGCAGTGGACTGTAAATGGCTTGATTGGTGGCAACAGCTTTCTCAGGGGGGCGTAACGGTTCATTTCCTCTGCCCGGATGACGTCTGTCGCTACTACCGCAACAAGTTCAACATCTCACCACCACACCTGCCTGAGCCATGACCGATTTCCTGCGTTACCCCCACACACCTCATCTCGCCTGGCTGGGCGACGGCGCACCACGCAACGATAAACTTCTTGATCCCACAGAAGCTGATTCATTACTGGCAGAAACTGTGAGGGTCGAGGAAAAGCTGGACGGCGCCAATGTCGGCCTGTCATGGGGCGAGGAAGGTCAGTTAAGAGCCCAGAACCGGGGTGGGTTTCTGGAGCCGCCCTACCGGGACCAGTTCTCCCGTCTCAATGAGTGGACGATGCGGCATTGGGCGATTTTTCAGCACCACCTGCCCACCAACCTGATCCTGTTCGGTGAATGGTGCGCCGCCCGACACTCGCTTGACTATACAGCCCTACCCGACTGGTTTCTGGTATTCGACGTCTTTGACCGGGACGTATGGCAATTCTGGAACAGTGAGCGGCGTGACGAGCTGGCCCGCCAGATGGGCCTGTACACCGTTCCCCTGATCAGTGAAGATCGCTTCACCCTGAGACAACTTGAAAGCCTTGTAAAAACGACCTCAAGCGCCTTTCGGGAAGGGCCATTGGAGGGCGTCATTATTCGACAGGATCAGGGCAACCTGAACACACGCCGAGCCAAGCTGGTCCACCCTGCTTTCACCCAGGCGATGGATGAACACTGGCGTGCGCGCCCGATCGAGTGGAACCGCCTGTGTGATGAGGGCTGACATGCTATTATCCGGCCTTTATTCCGTCAGTACCAAGGATGATGCCGTATGCGCACTGCCCCGCTCCTGATGCTCGCCACCGTCGTCAGCCTGCCCGCGCCCACCCTGGCCGCGCCCTGGCTGGCCCCGGGAGACGCCCGGGCGCGCTACGCCGCCCAGGCACTGGCGGACACCGGCAGCCTCAACCGCACCACCTCCACCTGGCCCCTGATGTGGGACAACCTGGAAGAGCGCCGCGAGGCACCGAAAGACGCCACCGGCACCGCCCACGCCTACCTTGACTTTGAGCGGCGGGAACAGGCCCAGCAGGGCTTGCGCGGCACCGTAACCCTGAGCGGCGCCACAGAGCGGCGTGTGGTGCGTGGCTTCAGCACTGGCCCGGATGAAAGCGGCCAGCTGGGCGTAACCCTGCAATGGCAGGGTGAACACTGGGCCGCCGGTCTCTCGCCCTCGCATACCCAGAACCCGCAGGATAACAGGGACTGGCGCATGGACGGCTCCTACCTCGCCGCCACCGCCGGCAACTGGGTCATCGGCGCCGGCAACCTGGACCGCTGGTGGGGCCCCGGCTGGCAATCCAGCCTGATCCTCTCCAACAATGCCCGCCCCCTGCCCGCCATCTGGCTCAACCGCCGCAACGCGCACGCGCCACAACACGAATGGCTCAGCTGGATCGGTCCCTGGGACTTCACCCTGTTCGCCGGCGAGATGGAAAGCGCCCGCACCATCCCCGAGGCGCGACTGATCGGCATGCGCTTCACAATGCGCCCCATCCAGGGCCTGGACATCGGCTTCTCGCGCATTATGCAGCTCGACGGCGAAGGCCGCCCCGGCGGCGCTGGCACCTACTGGGACGCGCTGGTGGGCAGGGACAACCGGCAGGAAGGCAAAGCCAACGACCCCGGCAACCAGCTCGGCGCCATCGACATCCGCTACGGGTTCCAGGCAAGCGAGACCACCACCCTGGGCGTGTACACCCAGATGGTGGGCGAGGACGAGGCCGGGCGCCTGCCCGGCAAGAAATCCTGGCTCTTCGGGGTGGACGCCACCTCGGCGCTCGCCGGCGGGGAACAGCAATGGTACCTGGAGTACACCAACACCATTACCGATGACCTCTTCGGCGAGCCCCTGCCGGGCGTGACCTACGAGCACAGCATCTACCAGACCGGCTACCGCTATCGCGGGCGCAGCATGGCCGCCAGCCAGGGCGGCGATGCCGAAGTCGCCACCCTGGGCGGCTGGCACTTCCTGCCCGGCGGCTCACAGTTCGGCGCCAGCCTCACCCATGCCAAGCTCAACCAGTTCGGCGCCATCGGCAACCAGGTGCCGGACAACCGCGTGGATTACCTCACCCGCGCCCCGGACCAGAGCCTGACCCAGGCCACCCTGAGCTACGGCACCCAGATCCTGAGCGGCTGGCTCGACGTGGAAGCCCAGTATACGGACGAGGCCCTCAGACTCCGGGACGGCACCGAGCTGAGCCAATGGCAGGTTTCAGGCGAGTGGCGCTACCGCTTCTGAGCCTCCGGTCTCGGGGCCTTGCCGCCATACATGCTCCAGCTCTTGGCGGTCCGTAAGTCCCAAGCGCAAAGTATGGCACATTACTCGCTTCAGCAAACCACAGGTGATATGTTTATATTTTCACGCTAAATCGACACGTGGTAGAGACATGTCGATCTCATCGACATGTCCTCAGCCCATGTCGATCAAAAAGGCCGATTATCGACATGAGCTGGTCACCAGAACACCCTTTCAACGATATTCCCCCACTTCCTCCACAGGAGGAGCTCGAAACAAAATCAATACTGAAAGCCTGCATTCCAGCCCATGCAGCACTATCAGGGTTAGCAAGAGCCAGCGAGTTGCTGCCCCATCAGGGGCTATTGATTAACCTGTTACCACTGATGGAAGCGAAAGACAGCTCAGAAATTGAAAACATCGTGACCACAACGGATCGACTCTTTCAGTTCGCTGACTCCCCAGAACGGGCCGACCCGGCAACCAAGGAGGCTTTACGCTACCGAACGGCGGTACGCGAGGGCCTGGAGCGGCTTCAGCAAAGACCACTGTGCACCAATCTGGCTGTAGAACTCTGCAGCACCATCAAGAATACGCGCATGAACATCCGCCAAGTACCTGGCACAGCGCTTGGCAACGAAGCCACCGGCCAGGTCATCTATACACCGCCGGACAATGAGCAACGCCTGCGTGATCTGCTCGCTAACTGGGAAAGCTATCTGAATAATGACGATGGCACGGACCCGCTCATCAAAATGGCCGTTGCCCATTACCAGTTTGAGGCTATCCACCCATTCACAGACGGCAATGGCCGCACCGGGCGTATTCTGAACCTGCTCTACCTGATTGATCAGGGGCTGTTGCCAACACCGGTGCTCTACTACAGCCAGTATATCCTCGCCCGGAAGGAAGTTTACTATCGCCTGTTACTGGGCGTGACCCGGGATGGAGACTGGCACTCCTGGGTATTGTTCATGATCCAGGGCATTGAAGAAACCGCAAAACAGACTATCGCCAAAATTGACGCCGTTCAGACCCTGATTGAGCAAACCCGCCAACATATCCAGTCCCAACTTCCCAAAATCTACAGCCACGAACTGGTGCAAACCCTGTTCGCCCAGCCTTACTGCCGGATCCAAAACCTCGTGGATGCAGGGATTGCGAAACGGCAAACGGCTTCCGTATACCTGAATGAGCTTACCCGCATCGGCGTACTGGAAAAACGCTCAGAGGGAAGGGACAATCTGTTCCTTAACCCCAGACTGATAAGCGTCATGCTGAACCCAGACAACACCTACAGCCCTTTTCAGTAACGGTAGCACTTACGGACGGCACCGAACCGAGCCAATGGCAGGTCTCAGGCGAATGGCGCTACCGCTTCTAGCTCCAGGGCCGAACCAACAAGGTTCAGGATGGAGCCTACCTCCCATTGTAAGTGGCGCCAGAAATATGGCGCCTGGCATCCTTCCAAGGGAGCCGCCGCCCTCTTTGCTTCATTCGATTCAGAGCGGTCAGTGCTTCATCGTGAGTCAAAAAGCCGAACTCAATCAGTTCCACGAAAACCCACAGGGTTCCACGTACTTCGGCATCCTCTTTTGCTGCAAGCGCCCGGAGGTTGCTGTCTCCTGTCAGCAGAGGGCAGGACTCCTGACGACCATTGTCTCCAACCCCATTTCCCTTAAGTAAGGGCTCCCCTCCACGATCTCTTCCTCATAGAGGGTATCCGGCATCGCAAACCGGTACGGAAGTTGGAAAAGCGTCCGCAGTATCTCCCCAGCCTCCAGGTCAATGATGATGTTGGCATCACTGATCAGCAGCAGCATCCAGCGATTCCATCCAGCGTTCACGATAGAACTGCATGCGTGGGATGCCGAGCAGCTCAGCGGCTTTGGCCTCAGACATCAACTGTTCCGCCAGCGCGCGGTAAACCAGTTGCTCGAAGACCTGGGGGGTCTCTGTCGCCAACGACTCTCCGGGCTCACTCCTCTGCCACCCACGAGCCGAAAACAGCTTCATCAACGCCTGGTAGGCACCGTGCTGGATAACACCGCATTGCAGGGCGCGAATTACCCAACCGCGCATGGAAAGGCCATACTCATGTTTCAGGTGATACAGCTCTCGTGGCTCCAGGCGCTTACGCTGCTCGCCAAGCTCCTGTATGACCGCCCCCCAAGGCGCCAGAAAGGCCCCCGCGAAACGATCACAGACTTTCTCAGGGTCAAGGCCATCCGCAATACGCCCAGCAAACAACACATGTGCCAGCTCATGTGCCAGCGTGAAACGCTGACGATCGCCCGGCCAGCGTGAAGACACCGCGATCACCGGGAATTCATGCCCGTCCCCAGCGACCGCTGTGGCCGTCATGCCGGAAAACGCAGGATGCGCCTCATCGACAGTCAGTATGAGCAGGCCAAGCGTCTCGAGGGTATCGATCAGGTCACCAATCGGATTCCGGCCAAGCGCCCAGGCATGGCGAACATCATCCGCGATCGCCTCGACCGCCTCCATGTCGTCAATCCGCTCTGGAATGCAATGAGGCACCGAGAAATCATCAATTGGGGACTCGGGAAAAGCGTTCAGCAGTTCAATACGCTTTTCCACCATTTCCGCCACGCGGATCTGAACGGCCTCTGCCCGCTTTACGCCAAAGTCATTGTTTCTGCGGAACTCAACGTCAGCCAGCGACACCGTGCGGTTGCGGAAGAAATACTCAGTCCGCACCCCACAAGCCCTGGCAATCGCCAGCAGCTTTGCCGAATCGGGCGTAGCCCTACCCTTTTCATACTTCTGGATTGCCGCCTTGGTGACGCCCAGCCTCTCACCCAACGCATCAAGCGTAAGGCCAGCAGCGAGACGCGCCTGATGAATGCGCTCCCCCATCATGATGGCGCCCTCTGGTTTACTTTTATTAGCATTATACAGAAAAAGTAAACCATTTTGTTGACAAAATCGAGCTTCAAAAAGTTGGATTCTGGCAGAGTGGCGCTACCGCTTCTGAGCCGCCCGCCGGAGGGCGGCGATGCGGTAGGCGCGGAACAGAACCAGCAGCCGCCATACGTGCCCCAGCACCCACATATACCCGATGAACAGCAGCACGAACGCGGCGCACATGATCCAGGCCGGCACCGCCAGCCATTCCCCCGCAATACCAAGGGCCGCCATCAGCACCGCGACAACGGAAATGATCACCAGCGCCTGGCGGTCCGTGAAGCCCGCGCGCAGGAAGATGTGGTGCAGGTGCTCGCGGTCCGGGCGCATCACGGACTCGCCCTTCTTCGCCCGGCGCACCATGATCGCCACCATGTCCATCAGCGGTACCGCCACCAGCCACAGCGCCGTTACCGGGCGGAAGGCCGCCTCCCCCTGCTGGGTGCTGTTAATCAGGAGCCACACCAGCGAGAACCCAATGAACAGCGAGCCCGCATCCCCCATGAACACCCGGCAGCGGAACGGCGGCACCCGCAGGTTGGCCAGCCAGTACGGCACCAGCGCGAAAAGCAGCGCCAGCGCCAGCGTGGTCTCCGAGTGGAACCCCTGAGCCGGTACCAGCAGCACCAGCAGGCCCAGCAACGCCACCAGGGAGACACTGCCCGCCAGCCCATCAATGCCGTCGATCATGTTGAACATGTTGGTCGCCGCGATCACCGCGCATATGGTGACCACCGGCCCCAGGAACCAGCCCAGCTCAATCACCCCAAAGCCCAGGAGGTTGCCGAACTGGTCCAGCCAAACCCCGGAGCCCAGCACCAGAACCGCCCCCAGCGCCACCTGGGACCACAACCGGAAGGTCGCCGGCAGGTGGCGCGCATCGTCCACCGCGCCCATCACCACCAGCAGCAGCGAGCACAGCAGGAAGACCCCGTAGCCCCCCGCATAGGGCGCCGCAATCCACCAGGCCACAAAGAGCCCGATGAACACACTCAAGCCACCGGTCAACGGCACCGACCCCCGGTGCGTCTTGCGGTGGTCCGCTACGTCCAGCAACCCGGCGCGGTGAGCGAAGGGGCGAAGGGGGAAGAGAGACACAAGCGCGATCAGACCCGCCAAAAGGCCCGTTGACCCGGCATACTCCATGGGCTAATTCCATCCGGTAACTGGTTGGCGCAACCTTACCGACGCCTGAAGGGTTGGTAATGATTGCAGGAAGTGATTCTGCTCCAGCGGTAGATTATCCGCAAGAGGTTAAGCGCGGATGACAGGCGTCTATGACACGCCAAGACATTCAAGGTAAGCATTTACAACGATGGATTCCGAAAACCGGGCCTCCATCCGCTCCCGCGCCAGCACCCCGAAATCCGCAAGCTCCGAGGCAGGCCGCTCACAACACTCACGCATCCGCGCCGCCAGTGAGGCCGAATCCCGCACCTCACAAAGCCACCCGGTCACGCCCGGCTCAATGGCCTCCCGGCAACCCGGCACATCCGTCACGATGGCAGGGCGGCCCATAGCAGCGGCTTCCAGAACCGTCCGCGGCATACCCTCGCGGTAGGAAGGCAGTACCAGCACATGCGCCTCACGCAGAATGGGGCGCACATCATCGGTCTCGCCCAGGTATTCCAGGATGCCCTCGCGCTCCCAGGCCTCGACCTCCGCACGCTCAATCGCCGTGCGGTTACTGACCCCAAGCTGCCCCAACAACAGGCAGCGGGCGGGAACGCCTTCACCCTTAAGCTGGCGGCAGGCATCCGCGTACTCGCGAATGCCCTTATCCCCCAGCAAACGCCCTATAAGCAGAAAGGCCAGAGGCCCGGATTCCGACATGGGCGCCTGTTCAAAATGCGCCAGATCCACACCGGAGCCCGGAAGCAGCGTGGTCGGCACATCGCCCATAAGGCCGTAGCGCCGGAAAACCGCCTGATCCTCACTGTTCTGGAAGAACAGCCGCTCAGCCCTGCGGTTCACCATGCCGTACACCTGTCGTACCCGGCGGAACAGCCAGTTGTCGTGAATAAAGGCCGTGCCGAGGCCGGAGATGTTGTTGGCAAACGGAATACCCGCCCAAGCACACACCAGCCCGGCGTAGATGTTCATCTTGACCGTGAAATTGAAAACGAACACCGGCTGGAACCGACGCACCACGCGCCGGATCGCCATCAGACTGCGAACCTCACCCACCGGCCCAACGGCCTTACCGTCCAGAGGCAAAGGCTCATACTCAGCGCCAAGCTCAGCAAGCCTGGCACTGAACTCATCCCGGGGTGCCAGACACAGCACCCGGTACCCCGCCTCGTTCAAAGCGCGGATCGTACTGCGGCGAAAGTTATAGAGGTACCAGGAGGTATTAGAGGTAAGCAGAACTAAGCCGCAGCTCATGTTGTTGCGCGCCTTCCACAAGAGTGAAAAATCAGCTTAACGAATGCAGACCGGATTAATAATACCTCCCAATCTCCCATGCCCAACGCGGCCAGCAAGCCCATTAGCCCAGAATAGTCAATGGATAATTCCAGCCTGTGGCAGATCTACAAATCTTCAATAGGGCGTCAACACCAGATAACACTTACCGCATAGTTTTACGTGAGCCATGCATATCCCGGATAAGATCCCGCACGAAAAAGATTCAACAAGTGACGATCACTCCACCGACTCCTTGTCGCCAGGCCAATACCGCGTATCACTCTCATCATCCGGCTCCTCAAGCAGTTGGTACTCGTAGAGAATACCCTTGATTGCCTCAACACTTTTGGCTAGCTCAGTCGACGAGACGTAAGCCTTATCCACTTCCTCCGTGACCAGGGTGTCATAGGAGTAGTCAATATCATGATAGATTCCGCGAAAAGCTGGCAGCACCGAGAAGTAATTTTTCAGCTCCACGGAACGACGCGTCTCTTCCTCGCTCATGAGTTCCTCATAGAGCTTCTCGCCGGGCTTGGGGCCAATCACGTTAATCTCGATCTGATCCGGCTCAAAGCCATATCGTGTCGCCAGCTCATCAATCATCGCGAGCGCCAGATCCCAGATCCGGATCACCGGCATCTTGGTGATGAACACCTCACCGCCACGAGCCTGAAGCGCGGAATCCAGAACCAGGCGAACCGCTTCTTCAATGCTCATGATGAACCGGGTCATCTCGGTTGCCGTTACGGTAACCGGCCCCCCCTTGGCGATCTGATTATGGAAAATGGGGATAACGGAGCCGCTCGAACCCAGCACATTGCCAAAGCGGGTTGACGCAAAAACCGGAGCGGATTCATTGCGCTTGCTGCTGTTGGCAGCCGTCATCAGCCGCTCGCCCATCAGCTTGGAGGTGCCCATCACATTGGTTGGGTTCACCGCCTTATCCGAGCTCGTGAAGATCACTTTCTCCACCCCGGCCTCGATGGATGCAGCGATCACATTCTGAATCCCCGAGATATTCGTCTGGAGTGCCTGATCCGGTGAGCGCTCACACAGCACGACGTGCTTGAGCGCCGCCGTGTGAAACACCACATCAATGCCCTGCATTCGGCGAGCGAGTTCGTCCCTGTCCCGAATGTCCGCAATGAAAAAGCGCGCCCGGGAGTCATGTAAATACGTCTGATCTTCGAAAAAAAGGGCGGTTTCCTGATTATCAATGCCAACCACCTCGGCTGGGTCGTAGTTACCGTTGGAGAGCAGCTGTCTGATCAGTTCAGACCCAACGGTGCCACATGCGCCTGTCACCAGAACGCGCTTCCCTGAAAATTGCTTCATTGCAGACTCCATAGAATGAAAGACAGTGCCGTACTCAAGAGAGAAAGTAATGGACGGTTCGGTCCAGTCCCTGCTCAAGGCCATATTCGGGCTGCCACCCAAGCCACTCCCGGGCCTTCCGGGTATCCGAGTAATTCCGCATTACATCGCCAACGCGTTTCTCACCGTTAAAGACTTCCACGTCCCGCACGCCATGTGCCGCCAGAAGGCTTACAAGCAGCGCGGCTATCTCCCCAACCGTGGTCTCCTGGCTGGTGGCAATCTGGAAGGTTTCTCCGCCCACATGCGGCTGCGCTGCCGCAAGCCGTATCGCACGGACCAGGTCATCAATGAAGATGAAATCCCTTGTCTGGGAGCCATCGCCATAGATCTCGAGCCGCTCACCGCTGAGCGCCTCCTTGATGAACTTGGCCACGACACTGCCCTTGTGTATGGAACCAGGCCCATACACATTACCGAACCGAAGCGCGACGGTCTCAACACCAAAACTTCGGAAGTACGCCGAGCAATACCCTTCGCCCGCCAGCTTACTCGCCCCATAGGGTGCAACCGGGTGTGGTGGCAGCTCCTCATGGATGGGCGGCTCTACCTCGCCTGCCGGAGCCCCGCTTGAGGCAAACACGAAACGCCCCACCCCGTTGTGCCGTGCCGCCTCAAGCGCGTTGAAGGTTCCAAGGACATTCGTCAGGCAGTCATGGCGGGGATCCTCCACAGATGGGCCAACGCCCGTATTCGCGGCCAGATGAACCACCACATCCGCCTTATCCGCCGCCTGGGAGAGCGCCGCCTCATCAAGGATGTCACCCACAATGAGTTCCACCTCTCCCGCTTCCGGGAAAGGCGCTTCAGCACCGCTGCCCTCCGTAAACGGCGCAACCTGCCCAAGGTCGTCTCGAGTACCCGTGCTGAGGTTATCGAAAACCCGAATCCCGTGGCCTCCCTCCGCTAACAGAAAACGGATCAGGCCCGTGCCGATGAACCCACATCCGCCGGTAATCAGCCACTTCATGTCCACTTGATTCCCTTAAAGATAACGTCCTTGCGGATGTTATCCCTGTAAGTTTCTACCAGCTCAAACATGCGGTCCATCACGTCATCCGTCAAATAATGGGGCTCAACACCAATGTTCTGGAGACCCTGGTAGGTGGGATTGTAATAGTGCTCCTCAGCTTCCTTGCGCGGGTTCGTGATCGACTCGATCGGGACCTCGTGACCGCGCCGCTGGCCCACCCGCTGAGTGATGGTCGCAATGTCATTGACGCTCAGCGTTTCCATGATCTGGTTGAAGATCCGGAGTTCATGTTTACCGGCGGGTGTCTCTGCCGCTTTCTGAATGCACTGGAGCGTGTCCTTGATGTTGAGATAACCGCGTGTCTGACCACCACCACCGTAGACTGTCAGCGGATAACCCACGACCGCCTGGGTCACGAACCGGTTAACAATGGTTCCGAAGATTTCGTCGTAATTGAAAATCGTCTTCAGGCGATCATCAATATTCGACTCTTCCGTTTCAAAGCCATAAACCGGCCCCTGCATCAGGTCAGTCACCCGCAGATCCCACATCCGCACGGCAAACCAGATCAGGTCCGTGTCCATCACCTTGGTGGTGTGGTACAGGCTGCCGGCCTGGCGAGGGAAAAGGAACGTATCCTTGCGGCCCTTGTGCTCAACGTCAAGCCACCCCTCCTCGATATCGATGTTCGGCGTGCCGTACTCGCCCATGGTGCCCAGCTTGATGATATGGGTATCCCGCGCAAAATCACGAACCGCCCAGAGCAGATTGTTGGTGACCCTGAGGTTGTTCATCAGGGTGATGTCCGCGTGCTCGTAATCCATTAGGGAGTAAGGGGCGGAAGGCTGTTCCGCGTAATGCACGACCGTGTCCGGCAGCCCCGTAAACTGTTGATTCACCGCCCACTGATATCGAACCCGTCCGTCAAAAAGACTGCGCATGTTTTCAGGGCTGGTAAGATCGCCGATCACGACCTTGATCTCACGCCCCGTCTTCTTGTACCAGACCTTGGCGCGCTCAATAAGCGTGGGCACTGCGTAAAGCATGCCCGTATCCAGCTCCGTACAGGCATTGCGCCGGAAATAATTATCAACGACGGTGACGTCGTAGCCGCGGCTGGAAAAATGCATGGCGGTTGGCCAGCCCAGGTAGCCATCACCGCCTAAAATAACGATATGAGACAAGTAAACCTCCATAGTCTATTGCTGACTTTTGTTGCCTTTCTAGGGCGCACGACCATATTGGGCCTCAAACCTAACAAGCAGCCCAGGCATCGGCCACATCAACATTGCAGCCAGAGTCCTCCAGCTCCCAGATCACATCAATCGCGGGTCTTGCGAAGGTCCGGGCAGTTCTCCTTAAACGTCCCCTGTACCAGCACATGCGTGCCGGCAATCGTCTGGCCAAACTTGCTCACGAGCTGCCTTTATAGGTGCTCGCCGTGATCACCTCCGCGTACAAGGTATCAACCTGACCCGCAATGGCGCGGGTAAAGGCCGAAAAGTCTGGCAGTAAAAGACAGCTGAAAGGCGGCCGCCAACTCCTATTCGCTCACCTCGCGGGTGTCATCCATGAAATTGAAAACAAACACCGGAGGCGACCGGCGTACCACGCGCCAGATATTTTTCAGACTGCAAACCTCACCTACTGGCACAACACCCTTGCCCTCCACTGGCAAGGACTGATACTCCGCCTCTAGCTCGCTAAGTTTGGCACTGAACTCATCCCGGGGGCCAGACAAAGCACCCTATACCTGCCTCGGTCAACGCAAGGATCGTGCTACGACGGAAGTTATAGAGGTATCAGGAGGAGTTCAAAGTCAGCAACAGCAGATGCTGAGGAATTATTCTTCAGATGCTCGACGTTTCAGGGCTAGTTGAAAGACTTCCAGTAACTTCTCTGCGGCTACGTTAAGATCCCGGTTATCACGTAGCCATATTACGGAACGAGCTACTCGCTCATCACGTTGTTCTTTACTTTCTGATAGCAGTTTGTAAGCAGCAGAAGCGAATGCGGTGGGGTTGTACTCCGCAATGACGCCTCCGCCACTCTCCTCAAGAACGTACTGATTGTCAGGAATCGCACTGGCGACGACGGGAATGTGGCCCCTGATGTAG
Organism: Halospina sp. K52047b; assembly: GCF_008709855.1. NCBI lineage: Bacteria > Pseudomonadati > Pseudomonadota > Gammaproteobacteria > Halospina > Halospina sp. K52047b. The sequence continues at coordinate 93,516 of NZ_VYJH01000006.1, forward strand.
TCCATCGTTTTCACTGGGGAGTTGGTCCGCAGGATCTCGTCGATAGGCAAAGGGCTTAAACCAATGTCCGTTAGCGTTAGAACCGCGGGAAGGCAATCATCCGGAACCGGTTCGGACCAAACAACGTAATCCTCCAACTTTTGTTCCCGAGCATAGCGCCGAAGTACGTCGAGCTGCCACGCGGAACGCGTGACGCCCAGAACGAGCAACCCCACCGAAGGATCATTGCGCCTTAGCTCCCCTAATGTATCAAGCAGGAACGATGGGCGACGCTGGGGGTCAAGAGTGCCAATATACACCAGCCACCGCGTACAGGTACGGCTCTCCAGCTCCTGTTTCACTCGCTCATACGACCCGCTGCATTGTGGCTCAGTGGCAGTGGGTAATTCGTCGACGCGGACCATGGACTCGACAGGTTTCATAGCATCGCCGGAGAGACCAACCTTATCAGCAAAATAATCTGCCATTGCCTTACTCATCGGGATGACGGCATCACTGCGGCGCAGCAGTAGGTTACGAGCGATCATGGCAAGTTTAGCCACAGTACGTTGGCCCAATCCCCCAGAGGCAATAATGCTCTCAGGGACCAGATGGGTAATTCGGTAGACAAACGCTGCACCCGTGCGGCGAGTAAGGAACCATGCTGTCCACGCAAGAACCGGATCATTGTGAACAACAATGATGTCAGAGTGTGCGAGCCCGGTTTTACGAAACCAACGACCGACCAGAAACGGTGTCGCGCAAGCTAGCAGGATGCGCCCAAACAAGGTGTTTGCACGCTTACGAAATAAGCGCGCCCGGCCACTGGCAAGCACTTCCCGCGCCACGCTTGACTCCTGGTTCCTTGAAAACGCTCCGAGCGAAACGTCGCAACCCAGTTTTGGCAAAAGGTAGAGATATACTTGACCGAAGTGCGGTGGAAAATGAAGATCAACAGTCTGGTCACAAAGAAAAACAATGCGGAACCCGCGCTCTGGATACTCGTTACCCGCGCTCTTGGGATCACCTTGGTCCACGGTGCTTAAACTCCTTTTCGCTCCACGAAACAATCTTCTCAGCCACGTCACGCCAAGTGACCGCATTACTGGCCACTCGTTGTTCGGGAGGAATTCGTCCTTTATCTACGCGCTGACGTAAAGCCTCTGCGAGCGCTGCCTCGTCACCAACTGGTACAACAGTGCTGTTATTCTGTCCGGCAAGGAGCTGTGGAACGCGACCAACCCCATAGGCAATCACATCCAGGCCACACGCAAGCGCTTCCTTAATGCAAATAGGATGATTTTCCGTGCGCGAGGTAAGCATAAAAACATCCGACGCCCGAAGTATATCCGCAAGAGCCGAGGGTTCCTGGCGGCCATGGAAGGTCACGCGCCCAGGCAAATTCGTTCCCGCCAAGTGTTCAAGCTCAGGTCGAACAGAACCATCACCCACGATGGAAAGGTATACAGACCAACCCTGATTCACCACGGAACCTACAGCCCGAATGATGTGTTCAACCCTTTTAACCGGGTCAAGCCTCCCAGCAAAAACGACATGTGCGGTTTCGGCCTCTCCACACCTCAACGAACGTTCAAGGTTCATATTGGACGTACCAGGATAAAAAACCGTTTCGTCTACCCCTGGGTCGACCTTGAGGAACGGGCCTCTTGAAGCAAATCGTGATGGATTATCCATTTCGCATCCACCCCAAAAGATTAAACCGTCTGCCCGCCTGGCGAACCACTCATTGAAGTTACCTATTCGGCCACGAGCCGAATAAATAACGGGTGCGTTCGAAACTTTTCGGACACGAGCCAGGCTCGGCCTTCCCGTAAGGAGAATTAGGTCTGCGGTCTCAAGGCACTTTGGTTCCTCTGTGTTAATGCGATTCGCGAACTCATAAAAAAAAAGAAAACGATACAGTTTTCCTAAAACGTTACGCCTTGAAAATAGTTTCCAGCTAAATCGAGATAGCTGAACTCCTGATACATTCGCCCAATCAGGCAGCTGGCTATCAGCTTCGTCACCCCTGAGAGAAATAAGGTACGTAACGTTGTGGCCAAGATCATGTAGCGACCTGCCCAGGTTCAGGTCGTTAACCTCAGCGCCTCCGCGAGTATAATTTAGCAAAGGGTTAATTAGCGTAATATTCATCTATGATTGATCCGGAATCGGATATAACGTGAGGAAAGACCATCTGAATGCATAAGGAAGTCAACGACACCGAGAAAATATTTAAAAAAACAATAAAACTCTTGAGGCCAGAACATTTATTAATAAATATTGGACAGTTGCGAAATCCTTAAATCGCTATTCTCACCATGATTATATTCGCATAATTCCGAGCCGATTTTCCAGAATGTCCGATCGACCACATGAAAACGCAAACTAACATGGGACGAACCCAGATCTCACGCCAGGAAGAGTAACATGAAACTCAAAAATTAAATATTTTATTCGCGACAAAGTTAAAACAATTTCATTATCCCAAAACGCGCGATGTCTGTCGAACAACTTCAGGTTTCTTGGATGGCAATCTAGTTAAAAACTCAGAATACGTTATTAATAATATTACAAAAACCCAGAAAAGCTCTTTATGCAAGAAATTCCAAGCTATACCTATAAATAACAGGCTCACTAAAAATGCCAACATAGACATGCTTCCCGAGGTATTTATTCCTTTTGCCAAACTTATTTTACGGCTCTTCCAAGCTATACTGAAAAGACCAGCCATAAAGAAAAAAAAGGTGATTAGCCCAACTGCACCGAACTGCGCTGCAATCATCGTATACACGTTATGAGGACCGGCAATGACACCGTACTCATTCACCAAAATCGGGCGAAATGCTTGGCTGCCAACCCCGGTTATTGGGTGGTCCAAGAAAATTTGCAATGACGCGTAAGACGTTTCCATTCTCGTCTTTAAAGATTTTGCGCCAATCCCAACTATTGTCAGCTGGCTTTCGTTTCTGACTGCTAATGAAAATAAGTTCAGAACAAAGTCTTGAAGTCTTAAAAAAGTTTCGGGGGGACGCGGCATAATATTTATTGATAGAGCGGCACCAGAAGTTAAAAAAATAACTGAAAACCATAACTTGATATTCTTAAAAAAGAATAATACAAGTGTTACTAAGACCAACAAGCCCGACCTGGATGACGTTAATAATATGCCAATAGCAAACAAAGAGACAACGAACAAAAAAATTGCGTTTTTTGTGGGTTTTATATCCAAAGTTGAGCGCACAGCAATCAAAACAACAATACCTAATGAAAGCATGTATGCAGTTACATTGGGATTTCCTGAAAGCCCGGCTGAACGAAATGAATAATAACCTCCAACTAAGGTATTAACCTCAAAATGGTCTAGGATTGTCAGGACTGCCTCAACTCCACAAACAAAAATAAACCCAAAAAAGATGGCATTTTGATTTCTAAGATTTTTAATGACTAGATATGCAACCAGAAGAAAAATTAAGTTTGCCACAAGACTTCGAAAGCTTAATGGCCAGTAGCTATTTGTAATAATAGGGAAAGCAAAAACCCAGAGGCAAAACAGAAAATAACAAATAAATACAGAAAAAAATCCGTAAGAAATTTTTGGGCGCTCTTTTTTTATATAAACTAAAGGAAAATAAGCCGATATTAGTACACAAAAAACCAACCACGTAACGCTATAATTATTGGCGATTGAGAGGCCTAGCGAAGTGATACCTAGAAGAACCCCACAAATAAAAGCTAAAATTTTGTACAAGTTACGAAAGTTTGACAAGCCATTCGATTTTTCCATAAGAGTTATCATGGCCCTCGGGAGCTATACTAATACGAAAGAACAAAATAACATTGGCCAATATATAACACAGCTCAAGATACAAAAAAAATAATCTCAAAAGCTAGGGTAGATTTTGCGACCAACATAACGTCTGACAGTTGAATCGGACCGATTCATTATAGTTTTGAAATGAAAGGTAAATTACAATCTCAGCTGCATGGGTGAAGCTGGTAACCAGCGCGTAGGGCCGCCAAATCTGCTAGCCAGTAATCGTCGTGGGGGTGCGACCAGAAAAAGGCTAGTCCGGGGTGGAAGGGCATCAAAACCGCCTCCGCAATAGCCGGCCGCCAACCAACCATTCGTAGATATCCAGGTGGCTCATTCAATGCACTTAAATAACCGGTCCTAGGCTTTCGCCATCTCGGAGTAGTAGAGCTGCTTGAGTCTGCAATTTTTTAAGGCTTTACGGATCCAGTTTGCAGTCGGCGGAATCAAGTATTGGTTCTAGCGTTTTCTTTATTGTTAATAAGAATACAGTTATATTTTTGTTTAGCTTTAGTTTCCTTCGAGCACCTTAGGTCTTTTTTTATCGCTGTTAGAATTCAATGCGTGGTTTTTTTTGCAACCCCAACACTTATCTGATTTATTCAGGTTCAGATCAAAGGATTTTTAACCGCCTAATCTAGAATGAATAACTTCATCGCCTTAATAAAGGTCAACATTTACAATGTGGGATTTTAATGCTGGACTAGAAAACTGTTTCCGAAGGTCAAAGAGAAAACCAGCGTAATTTTAGCTCATTTATCACGCGAAATATTTTTAGGTTGAAAAAAGCGATTTAATAGATAGCCGCCAAGCATGAAAAATATTATCCTTTCATAGAGCGATAGCCTTTTGTTTTTTATGACAGTTTTGTCTAACGTTTTGGGTTGCAAGTTATTTATTAATACGCCTTCTCTTACGCCAGTTCCGGCCAATCCATGATGAGGAATCGTAATTTCTGTTTCTGAGTATTCTGAGACATTTAAACCCGCATGCTCGACGATTTCGTTAATTTTCGACTCAGCATTCAGAACAAACTCATTGAAGTCAATCAAAAGATAACCATTTCTTCCGACAGTCTTCCGAAGGATGATCCGCGCTAGAAGATTCTTTCTTGCCCACCGTACGGTAGCACGCACGGGCCCCATCTTTTGTCTCTCTCTCATGGAAACGATATAGGAGCGTCCGTCTCGAACCAGGTGAATGGGGGTAATTCGTGCGCTCCCGGATCTTAATAGATAATAGAATCTGGCAAGGTCCTTGCTAGCATCTACAATTGCCTGTTGCCCGGATACCTCATGTATTTGATTATACACATCAAGATTTTTTCTAGAAACTGGAAGAAATAGAGGGTCTTTTCTTAAAACAGAGCGCCTGTATATCAATAGTTGGCTTTCTCCGAAGCTCGGCGTTAAAGGTGCTCCATAAGCTTGAAGGTTCGAGTCAAGATATACCTTTTTCCAAAATGAGCATTCAGAGATTGGCTCTCCGCAGGAGCATTTTCGATCGAGTGCGATGTATACATCGAGCGCGGACAACTCTCCAACCGAAAAAATGCCATTCTGCTGATGGAGTAATGCTGCTAATAGAGACGAACCGGATCCACCCGCCCCAAGTACAAATATAATGTGAGGGCGATTGCGGATTGAAATATCTTTATCCATCATCTTGTGTATTATTCAAGGTTGGAGTCGCTACAAAAAATAGTCCGCGCTGCATTGATTGAGGTGTGATATGGATTAGCGCTTTGGAAAATAGTTGCCGTAACTTGCTTGCTTGATAGGGTTCAAGTTCGGCACCATAGTAACCATAAATTGTTTCTTGGTACCCCATTCTCTCCATTAATGCTTTTAGTGTCCAATATGAATAATACATTACATGCTCTGGGTTTAATTTATATTGTTCGCGCTGAGCAAAAAAGAGATTGCAGCGGCGTAGCCACCATGGGTTTGGCGTGGTAAAGACGACAATGGATTTTGAGTGGCAAAAGCGTTTTATTCCAGAAAGCATTAGCCCTGGATTTTCTATATGTTCGATGAGCTCTCCGCATACGATAACGTCAAATGTTTTATCGGTATTTACATTATCGAGGTTCATTACGTCACCTAACAAGACCTCATAGCCATACTTGGTTTGAAGACGCCCAATGTCCTCTGTGAGGTAATCGATTCCCACAATTGAGGAGGCAACATTACAGAGGTTTCCGTGAAGCCAGGTTCTGTTTTGGATCTGTTGCTCCCAGTTTGAATGGCATAGGCAACCGAGGTTCAGCACCGATTTGTCTTCGCAGATGGCTTCAATCGCCGGGGTGCGGTATACATATTTATATTTGAGGTCGCTAAATGTATTAGAGGGTATGGTTTCCTTGTTCATATATGTGTGCTCTTGAGTTTTAGTCAGTATTAGATGGTGCTTTTTTAGCGATGGTCTGTTTTCCTTAGCTGATCGGCCCACTTGCAGCAATGCGCATACTCTGATGCCGCCCAGATTATAGCTCCAGCAAGGGCAATACAGGCTTTTAATGCCAGGGTTTCAATCTCGATATTGGCAATACCAAACGCCGTAATAATGCAGAAAAAGCTATTTTTGACGCGGACGCTATCCAGTATTGAACCGATATGGAGTTTTTGTAATCCATACACTAGGAGACCGACGGCTAATATGATAAGCCCGATCAAAGAACCTACTGCCGCCCCAGCGACGCCAAAGAGGGGGGCTAGCGCGGCGGATGTTAAGACTGCTGTTGGTGCTGCCAGGAGCGTTATGGTTAGGCGCATCCAGTTTGCTTTATAAACTCCATACATTGTCTGCAGAGGACCGATCCCAACCATTATGATCTCTGCAACTGCGAGAATCTGTACAACGGGAGCGGCATCGGTATATTGCGGACCGAAGAGTAGGGTGAGGAGTTCCGTGGCCATAATGATCGCAACAAATGCGATTGGAAGTGTAACCAGCAAACTAATATGCAGGTTTAGCCCGAAGTGCGATCGCATAAAACCACTTCGTTTCATTCCATGGCTGCGGGCAAGATGATGAAGTGCGAAAGCGCTGGCTGCCCTGAGGAGCGGGCGAACTACAGTCGCGACCGTATTGCCAGCTCTGTACAGCCCAGCTGCGGAATCCCCGAGTATGCTTCCTACAACTAAAATATCGCCTCTTCGAAGCAGTCTGTTTCCAATACCTGAAAGGGCGAGGGGCGTGCTTTGCCAAAGCAGTTCTCGACGGGAAGTAGCGGGCTTGGCACTGCGAGTTTTATCCTGGCCTGGGAGGCAGGATTTGGCTGTCACTGCTGAGATTAAGGCTGTAGATGCGTATGCTGCTCCATATGCGAGGATAACGGCGTCCACGCTTTCATAGTAACACCAGCTGGGAACGGCTAGAGCCAAGGTTGATGCCGGTAGGAGGAAGGACTCATAGAACGCCTGCACGACGTTCCAACCCATCCCTTTTAATACCATTGAGCTCCAGTAAAGAAGGCCTATAAAAGGGCCGAATGGTGTAAAGTGGTAAAGAGCGCTTGCAATACCCTCAGATGCCATCTGGCTACCGATAAGGGGTGAGAGGTACCACAAGGCTACGCTCATTAAAATGGAGGAGCCAAGCATCACCAGGAACAAAAATATTGCCAGACGCCAACATTCATCCAGGTGCTCTTCGCCCATCGCTGCGGCGATATAACGGGCCCCGGTAGCTACCAAGCCTAGTTGAGCGACCACTAATGCAAACAAGACGACAGCCTGACTTAAAGCGACTGTCCCAAACCCTGACGGCCCCATCAGGCGTCCAAGAAGTAAGCTTGTAATCATCGCTAGAATTCCGCCGGCACCGGCAGATCCCATTGAGGCGGCATAGCGTGCTATCACGTTTTACGCTCAGACAAGTTAAGCAGGGTAGATATAAGGTCTTCCTGTCTTATAGTATCCACGTTTTCCGGTCGTTTGTAGCTTTATCGTTCCATGGGCAAGCATTGTTCGGAGTAAATGAGTTCCTGAGCTTGGAAGCGTGGCAAGTATTAAATCGCTTTCCTTTGGGTGCGAGTTTTGACATTCCCACCAATCAAAGACTTGCATTGGTTAATTTATGTTTAGAAACCTGGATTCAACTAATAACTGCAGCACCACCCGTACCCAGTGCTCCTGAGTATTCACCCCAGAACACTTCCGCCGGTGTGCGATAACCGAGCCGTTTCCTGGGTCGGTTATTCAGTTGCTTGACGGTTGCCCGGAACGCTTTCTCAGAGATCTTCCGGAAGTTCGTACCCTTCGGGAAGTACTGGCGCAGCAGCCCATTTGTATTCTCGTTTGTGCCCCGCTGACTGGAGCGGTATGGGTCGCAGAAATAGGTCCCGGCACTGAGCGTTTGAGAGATCCTTTCATGGTCCGCGAACTCAAATCCGTTATCCAATGTCAGCGTGCGCACAGCGCCTCTTATAGGGCGGAACTGGCGGATGATCGCCTCGGCCGTCGGCCTGGCTTTGAGCTGCGGGAGCCGTTCCGCCAGAAGGTAACCGCTGCGTCGCTCCACCAGGGTGACAAGGCCTGATTGCTTATGCCCGTGAAGCACCGTATCGCCTTCCCAATGTCCAAGTGTTCCGCGAGTCTCAACATCGCTGGGACGCTGCTCGATTCCAGCCCGATTGGGAATGCGCCCGAGCCCGGCACGTTTGGCCAGGTGGCGCTTATAGCGCCTTCGCCCCGGCTGGCGACAGTAGCGCCACAGATCGCCGCCAGTTGCCTTGTCCCGGTAGATCAGTTCATAGATCCACTGATGGGAAATGAGTCTGCTTCCCGCCCGGCGCATGAAGCCAATGATCTGCTCTGGACTCCAGTATTCCGGCAGGCGACGGCTCACCCAGATCATCAAAGACCACGCCCGTTTGCTCGCCTTATGCGCCTGCTGGCGTCGGTCCGCGCAGAACTCCTGAGCCTGTTCCGGGCAGTAGCCGTTGGCACCGCTGTTGCGTCGGATTTCCCGCGAGACCGTGCTACTGCTGCACCCAATCGTCTGGGCTATCGAACGAAGGCTGCACTGGTGCTGCAAACCGGCTTCAATCTGGTATCGTTGACGCTGGGTCAGTTGTCGGTATCCCATCTGCTCTTCACTTTGGTCGGTAAAGGCGATGAGGGTACCGGCGGCGGCCCTCCTACCTCTACCCGGCTACACCAAAGTGCTGCAGTTATTATCTGAATTCAGGAAAATACGAGTGCTCAGTGGCCGCAATGTGCTTGCTTTCTCTGCTCTGAGGTTCTGACAGTTCTAATTAGTCATGTATCTTTTAAGGACAGTAAAATTATCTTGAGTGTAGGATTTTATCCTTTGAGAATTTTTAAGAGTCTATTGCATCAATAGCTTTTAGCCAAGCGGATCGATTTATTTCCGGATCTAACGTTTCGGGAAAAGAATCAGTTGGTATTTTCTTGTGGAGGATCGCGTTAGCAATATCCTGAGGGTCATTGATGATCGTACTTATCATTCCGCGAGTTATCGTTCCCGAGTCGGTGGCAACAACAGGAAGTTGGAAGTAGAGGGCTTCCAACAGACAATTGGAAAGACCTTCGCCTTTGGATAGGTGTAGAAACATATCCGCGACACGATAATAGTTGGGAAGCTGGGTGCTTGGCTGTTCGCCGACCATATGGACATGTCTACTATGGTGGCGAATTTTTTCAGCGATATAGTCACGGCACTGTCCGTCACCAACGAGCACAAAGTGGCAGTTCGCTTCAGCAGAATTTTCCAATACGCAGTTGATAACCTCAACTAGTTTGTCGATGTGCTTATCGGTGTCTAACCGCATTGTGGAAAGAACTATCCGGTCATTGGAGTGGATATTTAGTCCTTCTCGAATGGATGCCTCGTTTTGGACACCGTCAGTAGCAAACGATACGGGCTGTGGAACTACCTGCATCCGGTTGGAATCAAGTCCAATTGCGGTTAACCCGGAGCGTTGGGCTTCGTGTAGCAAAAGGATTCGATCGGCTAGTCTCATCGAAAGGCGCCCAAGCAAGTTATTTTGCAGGAATAACTTGAGCTTGGCCCGGAGCCCAACCTTTGTCTTGTAGACATTAAAGATGTCGCTCGTCAGGCGCACGACGCTCGGTATACCAAGAATACGCCCAGCTATGGCTACAGCGAGACCGTTAACACCAATGCTGCCGAGTGCCAGCAGCACATCCGGTTTAGAATGCTTTCCGTGTAAGACGAGACGGACGATACGTCTGGTGACGGGATCCCGACAAAGCAATCTCCAGATCAGTGCAGGGTGGAGCTCGCCCCATGCGGTGCAGTGGAACCTCTCCGCGATCCGAGAAGAAACCCGCTGTGGGCCAATTACTTCAACTGAGTGGAACTCGGCAAGAATCTCGCCAATACGGTATACAAGATGCTCCATGTTACGGCGATCCGCATATTGGGATCCCACTAGCGCAACTCTCAATGCCAGCTCCACATTTGTCCGTTTGTTACCGCGTCTGAGCGCATTCAATCAATTCCATTTTACACCGTGGAGGATCTCGTCTTCTCGAACAGTCTGAAATCGATGTTTGAGCGCAATCTGCATCATCATTGACGCTCAAGGCCCCCACAAACTGATTAAAAATTCGATGAGCTTTGTTTCTGTACCTACTTTTAATTACCCGTGTGCATGAAGGCTCTTGCTAAAACGGTGAAAACTCCCAGCATGCCACCTAGCACCGTTATGATAACGCAAATCAAAGCTCGTGCAGGTTCACTCTTTTCTTCCGGGACGACGGCAGGATCAATAGTTTCAAAGACATACTCATCACTGGCGCTGGCAAGCATCACAGTGCGTGTTTCACTTTCAATAAGCTGGTAAAACACCTTTTGCATGCCAGTGATGCTGGTTTCTTCAAGCTTATTGCGAAGATAATCAATTCGCTTATTAGCCTCTCGCACATCCTGCTCACGTATGTGTTCATTGATATCCTCGACCAACCACGTTACCCATTGCTGTGCGGCTTTCGGAGACTGGCTCTTGATGCTGAGGGTAATCATGCCGTTTTCGCTCGACTGGCTGAGACTGAAGTGGTTTCCCCGAAACGCCTTCACAAGGTCCCAATCGGTGGGCTCAAGGCTTTTCCCCTCTTCATCCTTCAACCATGTCTGTGTCTTGGCGTTGTACACCTCCGGATTTATCACCCATTCCCCGTCCTCGGAGTTCCAACCATCCGTCGCCATAAGTGGCACTTCCAGGTCATGGCGACGTATGAAATCCGAGATAAAGGCACGGGATTTGAGCACTTCCATCGCCAACACCGCCTCATTGGAGGAACCGCCACCGATATTGACACCGGCAAGGCTGGCCAGGCTCCCCAGCTGCGCAGGTACTTGAGTGGACTGCTCACTATTGGCCGGCGACAGCAGTGCCTCGGCCGTGTATATGTTAGGCAGCGAGAGCGCATAGGCAACGCTGCCAACGGCAAAAACCAATGTCATAGTCACAATGAGCCATTTTCCTGCCCAGAGCGCTAGAAAAAGGTCCAGAAGATCGATTTGATCATCCGGATTCTGCGGTTGTTCCTGATTTTGAGTCATTGCAGTCATTAAAGCTTAAGAGTGGCAAACAGTTACGGGCCCTTTATTTGACAAGGACTCTGCGCATGGAACCAATGCTTGACCGGCAAACAGCTCAAGCATTGCTGAAAGACCTACCTAAAGGCCATTCACCGCGGCTGCACCCAGCGACATCTGATAGATAATCTGGCTCACGTCCGTCCAGAGCTGGAGCTGGCTGATGCGGTCCACGTCGATGGGCATGACCACGGTGTCGCCGGGGCGCAGTTCCGTCTCCCGGCCCCCGAACCAGTGGCTCTCGCTGGGCATGACCACGGAGCCGTCCGCCTTGACCACGTACATGCGGCTCTCGTCCGCCTGGGCGGTCGGGCCGCCGCTGCGTTCGATGTACTCCTGGGCACTGAGGCCGGGCTTGTGCAGGTGGCTGGTGGGGAACTGCACCTCGCCGAACACGGAGACGGACTGGGGCTGCTCAGGCACCGTAAGGCTGTCGCCGTCCTGCAGGCGGATGGGCTGGTGGCTGGTGCCATTGATCGCGGCCTGGAGGTCGATGACCATCCGGCCCACGGGTTCGGCGTCCTGCACGTCGTCCAGAAGGTCCCGGACGGTGCCCTGGTTATTGCCCTGTGACTGGGACTGGCCGAAGTCCTCTCCTTCCAGCTGCTGCCCCAGGAGGTTGCCCTTGAGGCGTTTTTCCGCGTCGCGCAGGCGCTCGGCCTCGCGCTCTTTCAGGCTCTCCCGGGTGAAGACGGCGCCCCTGGGGAAGGCGTTATCCGTAAGGCCGCCGGCGCGCTTGAGCACACTGGCCAGGGACTCGCCCTTGCGGAAGGTGTAGTCGCCGGGGTACTGCACCTCGCCTTCCAGGCTCACGGTGCGGGTGCGGGCGTAGTCCGGAATGCGCTTGACCAGCAGGCGGTCCCGGCTCTGGAGGCGGAAATCCGCCTCGCCGTTCATGATGGGTTTAAGGTTGACGTCGATAATGCGGGTGTCGGTGCTGCCCTGCTCCGGGGTCTCGTAGCGGGCCACCTCGGCGGCGTGCAGGGAGGCGGAATCCTCGAGCCCGCCGGCGACCCAGATGGCGTCCCGCACGGAGTGGGAGGCGGGCATGGGGTATTCACCGGGGTAGCGCACGGGGCCGGAGATGGTGACGGTCTGCTGCGGGCTCTCTGGCCCGGCCTGGCTCTTGAGGCGGCGGAGCACGGGGGCGAAGAGATCCTCGCGGGTGTACTCGCGGCCTTCTTCCCCACCCTCAGCCTTCCCGGCATCCGAGAAAATCAGGAGCTGGTCTTCTTCCTGCAGCTGCACGTCCGCCTCGCTGCCGGGGTTCTCAACGGCCTGGCGCAGGCGCACGTTGATCACGGAGACCTGGTCGGTCTCCGGGTCCGTGCGCACGATGGCGGCGTAGCGCTGGTCGGCCACGGGCATGAGCGAGGAGTCCAGCCCGGTGATCAGCGAGGACACGCGCATGCCCGGCACCCACGCAAAGCGCCCTGTGCGGGTGGCGGCGCCTTTCACTTCCACGTACTGGCCGGTGATGTCCGAGATGGAGGCCACGTCGATGCGGTCGCCGGGCTCCACGGTTTTCTGCCGCCCCTTGGCCTTGGTGAGGTTGGCTTCCGTGATCACCCTCAGGAAGTTCTCGTTGGTGCGCTCAATGCGCGTGATCTGGGGGTAGGCCTGGGGGGTGAGGCCCCCGGCCAGGTCGATCACGCCCTGAACGCTGGATTCGCCGTCAAGCTCGTACAGCGCCGGGCGGTAGACTTCCCCGCTCACGCCCACGCGCGGGCCCACCGGGGGAATGAAGATGACGTCGCCGGGCTTGAGGCGGGCGTCGTCTTCCGTGTTGCCGTTGAGCAGCAGGTCGTACAGGTCCAGCTCGCCCACCACTTCGCCATCACGCTTGTGCTTGATGGTGCGCAGTGAACCGGATTCCTTCACGCCACCGGAGACGAACAGGGCATTGGTGATGGTGGAGAGCGAGCTGACGGTGTAGGCGCCGGGAGTGCGCGCCTCGCCCAGCACGAAGATGCGCATGCTGCGCAGCTCGCCCATGCTCACGCTGGCCTGCACGCCGATGTAGCGCTCGGAGATGAGGTTCTTGAGGTTGCTCTGCAGCTCACTGAAGCTCAGCCCGGCAACGTTGTGCGGGCCGATCTCGGGGATGTCGATGTTGCCGTTGCGCTTGACGGGCAGTTCGAACTGGCCGTTCTTCTTGCCGTAGAGCTGGAGGCTGACCACGTCGCCGGGGGCGATGGTGTAGTCCGAGGGCATGGGGATCTCGGTGACGGGAGCGAAGGTGCTGGGGGCGCCCTCGAAGAGCTCGTAGCCGTAGGGCTCAAGCTCCCCGTCACCCTCACTACTCTCTGAGTCATCGCCATTCCGGTCGTCGGTTTCGCGGCCAGGGCCGTTGCTGCTGCCCGGTTCGCGGTTGACGCGACGAACGACCGGTTCATCCGGCTCTTCCAGGGAGTCGCCACGGGCCTGCTGGCGCAGGTTGTTGATGTCCACCCCGTACTGCTCCGCCAGTGCTTCCTGCTGCGCCTGCGGCAGCGACATGAAGCGGTCGATCTGGGATTGCGAAAGGTTGTCGGGAATGGACTGGGCGCTGGCCGGAAGGGCACAGCCAAGCAGGAACAGGAGTATGAGGCGTTGCAGCGTTCGTGTCATGAAGAGGGTTACGGCTTCTGGTTTGGGGAGCCCAGGCACGCTACCGCCCCTGGGCGTTATTCCCCAGTTGCTGGTGTGCCGAGGCGCATCCGTTGCGCATTCGATTTTCAGATAGGGAGTCTAACAGCCACGACGGTTTTGGGAATGCGGATTTTGGGCCCCTGATGCAATGAACACAAGTTCATCTGATTTGACACTGTTTTAACATCATCGCATTGATCCTTACCGATCTGTAACTAGACTCCCTTTCCCGACGGCAGATAAGCAGCTTTTCAACTGCATCACAAACCATCGGTCTACAAGGGAGCGATCCATGGGACAGACGACGTCCACCCTTCATTACGACTCCATGTCCGGTGAATGGGAATACGAGCCTGGGCCGTGCTGAAAGCGGCCCCCCTTTTCCTGGCACGCTGGCTGCTCTACAGCGTGCTGGGGCTCGTAACGCTGTTCACGGACCCTTTCGGCCTGAGTGCGGCCACGGATAAGGCGTCTGCGGACGTCATCTACCGCATCACAGCGCCGTTCTACCGGTCTGAGGCCCAGGGGGCAATCACCCTTGTGCTCATCGATGGCCGGGACGTACGGGAGCTGCATCGTCTGGGGATCCTGCAGACCAACGAGTGGCCCCTGCGCTACAGCGACTGGCGCACGGTGCTGAGGGCTATTGATGGTTTTAAACCAGAAGCCGTCTTCCTGGACGTGCTGTTTGAGCGCGAGCGAACCACGGACCCCACTCTGCCAAGTCTTCTGAATTACCTTGAGCGAAGCGCCAATACCCGCCCCCTTTACATTGCCGGGGGCCAACCGCCCTACTCAGCCCCACTTCAGGAGAAGCTGGCAGCGAACGCCTCGCTGGTGGGCACCGGCTGGCAGGGTGGCTATGACGGCATTCCTCTGACCCAGGAGGATAAGCCTATGGCGGCACTGTCTCTCTACCGGCATGCCTGCATGGACGCCGGGGCTCTGGGCTGCACTCAGAGTGCTGAGTGGACGCAACGGCAGAGCGCTTTGGACCCGCTCTCCGTGCGCTGGGGCAGTGAACCGCGGTTGCGGCTGACCGCGCAGCTCCAGGGGTTTTCCCCGGAAACCTTCTGCACCAATGCCGCTGGTGGTGTGATGGCTACGTTCCGGCTCTTTTACAGAAGCCTCCTCAACGGCGTTATACCGGAGGATAAGGGCACGGGCGATGCCCCTTGCCTTTACCACCAGGCGATTCCACTGCAGGCCATTTTCCATATCATTGACGATGGCACTGAACGGGAACGCCAGGCACTGCGCGATGCCCTTGAGAACAGGCTGGTACTCGTCGGCACGTCGTTTGAAGGCTTGCCCGATCGGGTTGATACGCCGGTTCTGGGCCAGGTCCCGGGCGTGGCACTGCACGCCATGATGCTCGACAACCTGATGGCGTATGGGAGCAACTACCTGCGTCAGCCAAGGGAGAACCAGAATAATGACGTTATCAGGAAAGTATGAAGGCCGGTTGGCCCGGCTGTTCGTTGTTGCGCTCTGTGCCCTGATGCTCGGCGGCTGTGCGTCGCTAGGCCTTGAGAAACAGCGCTCGCCTGAGGAGCAGGCTGCCTACGACCGGATCAAGCTCCGCGAGACCAATATGATCCGGGCGGAACAACAGGAGGTGGAAGCCTACCTCCACGATGTGGCGAAACGACTTTACGGTGAAAAGAAGCTGGAAGAACTGGATTTCCGTGTGGCACTGGTATCCGACCCGGCACCGCAGGCCGCTGTATTCCCGAATGGCCTTCTTGTGTGGCATGTGGGGACCTTCGACCATCTGGAAAATGAGGACGAGGTTGCTGCCCTGATCGCCCACGAGGTCAGCCACCTTACCAGCAAGCATCACGAAACAGACCTCAGCGCCTCAGTCACGGACTCGCTGATGGGCGCGGGTGAGACGGTGGCGCTGTTCAGTGGGGCTGGCAGCGCGATGGAGCTGTATCTGGGGACCGCTGGCGCCCGCTGGGCTTCCAACAACGTGGTCTTCCCTTCCTACTCCCGGGAGCAGGAAACGGAAGCCGACCTCAAGGCCGCTCGCACCCTGGCGGAGTCTGGCTATAACGCGGATGCGCTGCGTACTATGCTGAGCAAGCTGCGGCGCTACTATGGCGATCAGAAGGAGTTTGTGGCCAAAGAGGTTCTCAAACCCGGCGACGAAGAGGACAAAGCGTTTGCGTTTAAAATCGATATGGACGCTGCTGTGAGCAACCTTGGGGGCTATATCCAGAACCAGTGGGGCCAAGCCTACTATTCATTCACAGAGCGCGAGCGTGTGGTCCGGACCCTGTTGATGGAGGAATTCCCGGAGCGGGAACGTGGCGTATTTGAGGCAGCGCCCTACCAACAGCTGAAAGAAACGCCCGATGTGGCCGCTTGGCTTTCTGAGCATGAGCTGGGCTTTGAGATCATGAACAAAGCGGTACGCCGCCAGGGCGAGCTGGATGAGACGAAAGAACTGGTGTCTCGACTCAGGCAGGCGGAACACGTGAGCGATGCCTTCATCTACGACAGTTTGATGCAGCTCAGTCTGACCAATGACGCGACTGAAGGGGCCCGCAACGCCGCCGCGCATATGATTCAAAGCAACCAGGCGCTTCTTGATCACTATGTGATCTATGGGGCTCTCGAACGCGAAGACAACAACCCTGAGAAAGCCCTCCAGGCCTATGACATTGCCGATGAGGCGCTGACGGACGAGGTGGACGGAACACTGCTGCCGCAGATGCTGGCGGCCCGTGATGAGGCGGATATATCCCATGGCTGGCTGGTAGTACGCTGCTTCATGGATCCTTCCATCACGACTGCGTGCATGCGTCGATAATCCTGCCGGGCCCCTCGCCCTGAGGGGCCTACCCTCGTTGCTTCAAAATTCTGAGCAATCCGCGATACAGGCGGCACCACAACCTGTATAACCGTCCCATTCAGTCGCGAAAAAAGAAGGCTCACCATGAAACAGATCCGCCTCGGGTCATCATTCGGCACGAACAACCTTGAAGTCCACACCTGCGACATCCCCGCGCCCGGCCATGGGGTGGATCATATACTCGAGGTGGGCGGCAAAGAGGGGCAGATCAATCCGCTACAGATCCTTCAGGCCCACGCCAGGGTGCGCGGTATCGCGGCGGGGCCTACCAGCACACTGGAGCACCTCTGCAACGCCATTGAGCACAACGCAGTCACACCGGTCATCGACCGTGAGTTCGACGGGATGGCGTATACGCAGGCCCTGAACCACCTGACCTCCGCCCAACACGTCGGCAAGATCGTACTGAACCTGTGAGCTACCCGGCCGATTCATACCAGCTCAGGGTTTTCGGCTCACTCAGGTGATCGCAGAACAGGTGGCCCACATCCGGCACCGCGTAGCAGCGGTCGCCGCGCCTGGGCTGGCGGGCATTGAACGCGCTGTGGGTGATGCCCACTTCCCAGAGTTCCTCGGACTCCCAGCCATCCGGCCTGAGCTCGACGCGCACCTCGGCGCCGATGACGTTGATCGCCTCAATCCGGAATGGCAGATGGGCATCCCGTGACGGCTCCTGGGTCAACCTCACTTCGTGAGGGCGCAGGTAGAGCTCAGCGTCATCGTCATCACAGCTCTCGGGCAGTCTCACCCAGGCCTCTCCCTGACGCAGCACGCCCCCGGAGATCGCGCCGGAAAGCGCGTTGACCTGCCCCAGAAAATTGAACACAAAGCGGCTGTCCGGTTGCGAATAGAGCGCCAGCGGCGAATCCACCTGCTCCACCCTCCCCTGACGCATCACAACGACCTGGTCGGAGAGCTCCAGCGCCTCCTCCTGGTCATGGGTGACGAACACACTGGTGAAATGCAGCTCGTCATGCAGCGAGCGCAGCCACCGCCGGAGCTCCTTGCGGACCTTCGCATCGAGGGCGCCAAAAGGCTCATCCAGCAGCAGGATCTCGGGGCGCTTGGCCATGGCCCTTGCCAAAGCAATACGCTGTTTCTGGCCACCCGAGAGCTGGGCGGGATAGCGCCCGGCCAGGTGATCGAGCTGGACCATTTCCAGCAGCTCACGTACCCGCCTGCGGATTTCCCGTTTCGAAGGGCGCTCGCGGCGCGGCATCACTTTCAGCCCGAAGGCCACATTCTCGGATACGGTCATATGGCGGAAGAGCGCATAGTGCTGGAACACGAAGCCAACACGCCGCTCACGCACATGCAGGCCTGTCACATCCTCGCCGCTGAACAGGATGCGCCCGCGGTCCGGGTTCTCAAGCCCGGCAATGCTGCGCAGCAGCGTGGTCTTGCCGGAGCCCGAAGGCCCCAGCAGCGCCGTGAGCTGACCGTCCGGAATCGCCAGGTCGATGTCGCGCAGCGCCTGGAACTGTCCGAAAGACTTGTTGACCCCGTCGATTTCGATCGTCATCAGAACTCCTCAGACCGACTCTGACGCCATTCCACAATGGTTTTGACGGCCAGCGTGATCAGTGCAATGCCAGCCAGCAGGGAAGCCGCGGTGAATGCCCCCACAATGTTGTAATCCTGGTACAGCAGCTCAACGTGCAATGGCAGCGTGTTGGTCTCGCCACGAATGCTGCCGGAAACCACAGACACTGCCCCAAACTCACCAACGGCCCGGGCATTGGTGAGAATCACCCCGTAGAGCAGCGCCCAGCGGATGTTGGGCAGCGTGACACGCTGGAACAGCTGCCAGCCGCTGGCGCCCAGCACCACTGCAGCCTCCTCCTCATCCCGGCCCTGCTGCTGCATCAGGGGAATCAGTTCCCGGGCTACGAAGGGGCAGGTCACGAAAACCGTCACCATCACGATGCCGGGCCAGGCGAACATCAGCTCTACGTCATACTGCCCGAGCCACTGCCCTGCCCAGCCGTTGCTGCCGTAAAGCAGCAGATACAGCAGCCCGGCGACCACCGGCGACACCGCAAAGGGAATGTCGATCAGGGTTGCAAGCAGCCGGCGCCCGGGAAAGCTGAAGCGCGTCACCAGCCATGCCAGAAACACCCCGAACACGGTATTCAGCGGCACGGTCAGCAGCGCCACAAACAGGGTCAGACCGATGGCATGAAGCGTGTACTCATCCAGGATGTTGCCAATGTAGCCGGCCCACCCCTGGGCGAGAGCCTGGGTAAAGATCACCACCAGCGGCATGAACAGAAACAGGGCAGTCAGGACCACGGCCAGCCCGATCAGGATCCGGCGAATCACAGGTCCATCACCGACGCGGTGATGCTTCGCACTCATCCCCGACCTCCGTGCAGACGCTTCAGGTAACGCCCCTGCCAGACGTTGATGGCCAGCAGCAACAGCAGCGACACGCCCATGACAACCGACGCAATGGCGCTGGCCGCCGCGAAGTCATATTCCTCAAGGCGCACGAAGATCATCAGACTGATCACCTCGCTCACATAGGGGGAGTTGCCGGCAATGAACACAACGGCGCCATACTCGCCAAGGCTGCGCGCGAATGACAGACCACCTCCGGTCACCAGCGCCGGCCACAGCACCGGGAACAGAATGCGGCGGAAGACGGTCCAGTCGGAGGCACCCAGGCTGACCGCCGCCTCCTCGTCCTCAGGCGGCAGTTCCTCCAGCACCGGCTGAACCGTGCGGACCACAAAGGGCACGCTGGTAAAGGCCATGGCCACCACAATCCCCAGCGGCGTGTAGGCAACCTCGATGCCGAACTCCGCCAGGACGCGCCCGTACCAGCCGCTCTCTGCGAAAAGGGTCGCCAGGGTAATACCCGCCACCGCCGTCGGCAGAGCGAACGGCAGGTCCATGATGGCATCCAGAAGGCGCTTGCCCGGGAACTCATAGCGCACCAGCACCCAGGCCATCAGCAGACCAAACACGCAGTTGAACAGCGAGGCCGCAAGTGCCGCCAGAACAGTGACCTTGAAGGAGGCCACCACCCGTGGGTCGGTCACGACAAACCAGAACTGCTCCCAGCCCATGCCCGCGGTGTGGATCACCAGCCCGGAGATCGGCAGCAGCAGCACAAGACTGATGAAGAACAGCGTAACGCCGAGGCTCAGGCCGAACCCCGGCAGCACACGTCTGGAAACAGGCACGCCCGCGCGCCGCGGACGTACCGATTGGTCGGTGTCAGCCATGGATCAGACGGGTACTCCTAGCGGCGCTGAAGCTGATCCAGCTTGCCGCCACTGGAGAAATGCGTCTCCATGGCGTTCTGCCAGTCGCCGGCAATCTCCTGAATGGGCATCAGCTTCACGTCCGGGAACTGATCCGCCACTTCCTCTTTCACGGTCTCGTTGTGCACCCGGTAGTTGAAGCCTGCAAGCATGCGCTGGGCCTCTTCGGAATAGAGATGTTCCAGATAGGCTTTGGCGACTTTCTCATTGCCCTTCTTCTCAATGTTCTCATCGATCCAGGCAACCGGGAACTCGGCCAGGAAGCTCACCTCGGGAACCACTACCTGAAGGTTCTCCTCCGGGTTGAGCTCCGGGATGTTCATTGCCTCGGACTCGAACGTCATCAGCACATCCCCCAGACCACGCTCGACGAAAGTGGTGGTGGCGCTGCGGCCACCGGAGTCAAACACCTTCACATGGCCCAGAAGATCACTCATGAAGCCATCGATCCGCTCCTGATCATCCCCGAATTCATTCTGGGCATACCCCAGGGCGGCCAGATAGGAGTAGCGGCCGTTGCCGGAAGTCTTGGGGTTCGGCATGATCAGTTCCACGTCCTCACGCACCAGATCATCCCAGTTCTCAATGTTCTTCGGATTCCCCTCGCGCACCACGAACGCCATGGTCGAGTAGTAGGGCGAGCTGTTGTTGGGCAGCCGTGATGCCCAGTCTTCCGGGATCAGATTGCCGCGCTCAGCGAGAATGTTCACGTCGGTGACCTGATTGTAGGTCACCACATCCGCATCCATGCCCTGCAGAATCGAACGGGCCTGCTTGGACGAACCGGAATGCGACTGCTTGATGCTGACCGTCTCGCCGGTTTTCTCTTCCCAGTGCTCGGCAAAGAGCTTGTTGTACTCAGCGAAGAGTTCACGGGCGATGTCATAGGAGGAGTTCAGGAGCTCCCGGTCCTGAGCGGAGGCTGGACCAGCCAGCAGAAGCGCCATCGCCAGCACACTGAACCAGAATCCCACACGGGGCTTCAGGGTCACTACGGAATCATTGGGCATCGTCGGAAAACTCCCGGTTAGTCCTGAAAAGGATATTCACAAAAGGTATATAGAGCAGCCTGAATCGGCGCGCTAAGAATAAGTGACAGCGCATCAATCAACAATGGGCTGCATAGACGATTTTTGATTGTCATTGAAACCGGCGGTTATAGCGCCGTCTGCGGCGCCTACTGACCAAAAGTGGCGCCCTCTTCCAGGAACGCCACTTCGGCAGCCGTGCTCCGGCGCCCCAGTACCTGGTTGCGGTGCGGGAAACGCCCGAAACGCTCGACGATCTGCGCGTGTTCACGCGCACTGCGATGGAACGCGCTCAGCACATCCCGCAGGCGCCCCGAGGCGGTTTTCTCCAGCTGCTCATAGAGGGTAAGCCCCTCGCGCTGGATCTCACGGTTCTCGGCATGCTGGTAGGGCATATAGAAGAAGGCCCGCTGGATTGCGGGAAGCGCCAGTTCACGCCCCTGCGCCACGCCTTCACGCGCCAGGCGCTGAGCGAGGGGGTCATTACGGAACGCCATGGCGGTACGGCGGTAGATGTTGCGGGAGAACTGATCCAGGAGCAGGATCTCGGCAAGGGCGCCACCGGGCTCGTTACGCCAGTGATCGAGCCCTTCCTCGGAAGCCAGCAGGACCATGGAGGAGAAACGCCGCCGCATGGCCCGGTCGAAACGCCGGCTCTCGGTGAACCACTGTTCACGGTACGCTTTGCCGGGCACCCCTTCGTCATCCAGGGGACCGAACCAGAAATCCAGAATATAGGGCCATTCGAACATAACAGGAGGATATCAACGTACAGCAGGCGCGGC
Organism: Halospina sp. K52047b; assembly: GCF_008709855.1. Lineage (NCBI taxonomy): Bacteria > Pseudomonadati > Pseudomonadota > Gammaproteobacteria > Halospina > Halospina sp. K52047b. Next base: position 115,472 of record NZ_VYJH01000006.1, read on the forward strand.
TATGCGGGAATCGTGAACCTTTTCCTGGCCTGCCGCCCCTGCCGATGCCACTATTGAGACCGGTTCAGCATGGATCGAACCCAGCGGGAGAACCCTATGAACCAGCACATCCTGATTACCGGCGGCACCGGCTTTATCGGCCAGCTTCTCTGCCATCAGCTCCACTACGAAGGCCGCAGCCTGACGGTACTGAGCCGGCGCGATGACGCCGAAGTCCAGCGCCTTTGCGGCCGCGTCCAGGTGATACACAGCCTGGACGACGTGCCGACCATCCCAACCCTTGATGCCGTGATCAATCTCGCGGGTGAAGGCATCGCCGAGAAACGCTGGACGCAGAAGCGCAAACAGACCCTCTGGGACAGCCGCATCACCTTTACGGATGAGCTGGTGGCACAGCTGCAGCGCCGCGCTGCCCTCCCGGAAGCCATGATTTCAGGGTCTGCCGTGGGCTACTACGGGGACCAGGGCGAAGCGGATGTCACCGAGGCCACGGAACCCCGTAACGAGTTCACTCACCGCCTCTGTGCTGCATGGGAAGCATCCGCCACCCGCCTGGGCGGTGATACCCGGGTCTGTCTGTCGCGTACCGGGCTTGTCATCGGCCGTGACGGTGGCTTCCTGCAGCAGATGCTGCCCCTGTTCCGCCTTGGACTGGGCGGGCGCCTTGGCAATGGCCGCCAGTACATGCCGTGGATCCACCGGCAGGACATGGTTCAGGGGCTGATCCACCTGCTTGATTCGCCCGAGCTCAGTGGCGCCTTCAACCTGACCGCGCCGGAACCCGTAACCAATGCCGGGTTCACCCGGGCGCTGGCACAGGTCCTGAATCGCCCCGCCTGCCTTCCGGCACCACCGGTGGCGCTCAGGCTGGCACTCGGGGAGATGGCGCGCCTGTTGCTTACTGGCCAGAAAGCACGGCCGGCGCGGCTGCTGGAAGCCGGGTTCGTGTTCCAGTATCCCAGTGTGGAACAGGCGCTGACCGAGGCCGTGGGATGACCCGTGCGGGCCGGCTCATACTGGTGGGGCTGCTGGTCGCCCTCGCCCTGCCGGCCACTGCGGAGCGCGCGAACAGCGGAACGGCCTTCGACGGAGCCAGCTATCAGGCCTGTGGCCTGATCGCCAGCCAGTACATCACCTCCGTGCAGCTCATGGAGCAGGGCCTGTCCCCTTCCATTCTGAGGGATACCCTGCCCGGTCTGAGCGATGCCGGTGCCCGGCGTATGGACCGGCTGCACAGGGCCCTGGATGAGGACGGCCCGGCCGGCACCTACTCCAACATCCATGCCCGCTTTGCCCGCTGCGCCCGCCAGGTGCATGAGGCACGCGGGGCGCCCGAGCCCGGAACACGGGAAGACCTGTTCTACCGCTGTGCCGGTGAGAACAAGATCCGTTATGAAATCGCCCTGGCCGCCTTTGCGGGCGGCACGCTGGAGGAGGTGCGCGGGCAGCTTGCACCCCGCCACAAGCCGGTCGCGGAGGCCCTGTTCCAGCGCTACCGGGAGACGGATGCCGCAACGGTACTACGCGGGATCGGAACAACCTTCAAGGCCTGCCTGCGGGGCCCGGCTACCCAATCCGACTCAGATAACGGTTGACAGCCCGCGCCGGCTTCCCTAAAGTGCGCTTCCTGTAACGCATTGGCGTCACGTCCCGTTCGTCTAGTGGTTAGGACACTGCCCTTTCACGGCAGTAACAGGGGTTCGAGTCCCCTACGGGACGCCATTTTTTCCCTCCTTTTTGTTACTCCCTTCTCAGCCACACCGTCCGCAGCCAAACCGGCTCAGGCGACGACCCATGCCCTTACTGCTATAGTGTTAACGTCCGGCAACCCAACCCCGACCAAACCGGAGTCGAGCCGCCGCCCCATGCATAATCCCCTGTCCTGGTCCCGGAGTCCCATTATCCGTTCGCCCCTGTCTCTGCGACTGTTGGGGCTGATCGTGCTGTGCAGCTCGATTTTCACGCTGGTTGCCGCGGCGGTACAGATCTGGGTCAGCTATCGCTCGGATGTCGCCAGCATCGAACAGCGTCTCAGCGTAATCGAAACAGGCTATCGCAACAGCCTTGCGAGCAGTGCCTGGGCCATCGACCAGGAACTGATCAAGGTGCAGCTGGAAGGCATTACCAGCCTGCCGGACATTGCCCATGCAAAGGTTGAAATGGAGCCTGACGGTGTCATCCGCGCAGGGAGCCTTCCGGAGAACAACAGCACGGCGACCCACGAATTCGAGCTCGATCATGACGGTGAAAACCTCGGGCATGTGACCGTCACCGCCAGCCTCAAAGGGGCCTGGGCGAACCTCAGGCGCAACGTTCGTGTCATCCTTGCCACCCAGTCGCTGCGCACCTTTTTCCTGTCACTGCTCCTGCTTTGGATCTTCCACTATTTTGTGGCACGCCACCTCACCACCATGGCGAACTACGCTCGCCGTTTCACGCTGCAGAATCTGGACGAACCCCTGTTACTGGACCGGCATTCCCGACCCTCCCGGCGCCAGGACGAGCTTGACCATGTCACCGAAGCCATCAACAGCATGCGCGAACGCATGCGCGAGGACCTAAAGCGCCAGAAAGCGGACGAGGCGGAAATCCGCAAGCTCTCCCTGGCCCTGGAACAGAGCCCGTCATCGGTGATCATCTGCGACCGCGCCTGGCAGATTGAATACGCCAACAACAAGTTCCTGCAGCTCACCGGCCTGCGTATGGAGGAGGTTATCGACCACCATCCGGCCTTCCTCACCGCGGATACCCTCAGTGAGGAGGAAAACCGTGAGCTGTGGAACAACGTCCGCCTGCAGGTCCAGCGGGTAGGCGTCTGGCAGGGCGAGATGCAGCGCACGCGGGACAACGGCGAACGTTTCTGGGAACAGGTGGTGGTGACCCCCATCCGCAATACCGACGAGCACCCGTCCCATTACCTGATCCTCGGCGAGGACATCAGCATCCGCAAACGCTACGAACAGCAGCTCCTGCGCCAGGCCAACTACGACATCCTCACAGGCCTGCCCAACCGGATGCTGGCGCTCGACCGCCTCAAGCTGGCCCTGGCACAGGCGCGGCGTGACCAGACCATGGTGGGCGTCATGTTCCTGGACCTGGACAACTTCAAACACGTCAATGACACCATGGGCCACGATGCCGGCGACAACATGCTCATTGAGGCCTCGCGCCGGATCTCCGCCTGTCTGCGCGGCACCAGCACCGTTGCCCGTCTCGGTGGCGACGAGTTCCTGATCATCCTGCCCACCCTGGCCTCCCCCGGGGCCACTGAACAGGTAGCTGAACGTATCCTCCAGACCTTCGTGCCACCGTTCCATATCGCCGGTCAGGAAGTGTTTGTAAGTACCAGCATTGGTATCGCCATCTATCCCGGTGACGGGGAGAACAGTACCAACCTGCTGCAGAACGCGGATGCGGCGATGTACGAGGCCAAGAACCGGGGCAAGAGCGCCTTCCAGCGCTTCGCGCCGGAGATGAAGGAAGTCTCCCAGGAACGACTCCAGACGGAGAGCCTGCTCCGGCGGGCACTGGAAATGCAGGAATTCGAGCTGCGCTTCCAGCCCATACTGCGGCTCGGGGACAGCCGCATCATGGGCGCTGAGGCCCTGTTGCGCTGGAATAACCCCACCCTCGGCATGGTGCCCCCGGACCGTTTCATTCCGCTGGCCGAGGAAACCGGGCTCATCATCACCATCGGCCGCTGGGTGATCCGTGAGGCATGCCGGACGGTCAGCCGCTGGCAAAAGCAGACGGGGGACCCCGTGATCATGGCGGTGAACGTGTCGCCCCGCCAGTTCCGGGATCCGCATTTCGTGGAAACGGTCAGTGCCGCGTTGCAGGAAACCGGCCTGGAAGGCCAGTATCTTGAACTGGAGATCACCGAGCGGCTGATCCTGGACAACAACCTGGAAACGGACCGCGTGCTCCGCGACCTCGACGAAATGGGGGTGCGCCTGTCGGTGGATGACTTCGGAACCGGTTACTCCGCCCTGGGCTATCTCAAGAATTACCCCTTCGATACGCTCAAGATCGACAAATCCTTCGTGGGCGACCTGAACCGTGACTCCGACGATACCGCGCTGGTGAGCGCCATCATCAACATGGCCCACAGCCTGGGGCTGAAGGTGGTCGCCGAAGGCGTTGAATACCAGGACCAGCTGGAATTCCTCAGTACGGAACGCTGCGACTACGCCCAGGGCTTCCTGTTCACCCACCCGCTCAATGAGCGCGAGTTCCTGCTCTGGTGCAGCGACCACATGGACGGTTAGGATGCCGGCATGGATCAACAGCACCTGCTCATTATCAATGCCGGCAGTTCGTCTCTGAAACTGACACTGGCAACCGCGCCCGACTACCGCATCCTGGCCGCCTTCCTGGCGGAGCGGCTGGGAACGGACAACCCAACCCTGAACCAGAAGGCACCACAGAGCGCCAGTGAGTCCCTCGCCACCGGCAGCGGCCACCATGAGGCGCTGGAGGCCTGCCTGGGACGCCTGAATGGACAGGGCCTGCTCACCCGGGAACCGGACGCTGTGGGCCACCGTGTGGTGCATGGCGGCGAGGCCTTCACGGATTCGGCATTGATCGACGATCAGGTCACCGCGGCCATTGATGCGTGCAGCACACTCGCACCGCTTCACAATCCGGCCAATCTTGCCGGCATCCGCGCCACGCAGGCCCTGTATCCCGACTGCCTCCAGGTGGCTGTGTTCGACACCGCCTTCCACCAGTCACTGCCGGAGGCGGCGTATCATTACGCCCTGCCAAGGGCCCTCTACCGGGATCACGGGGTGCGCCGCTACGGTTTCCACGGCACCAGCCACCGCTGGATCCTGCAACAGGCCGCGGGCTGGCTGGAGCAGCCGCCTGAGCGCACGTCCATAATCTCGGCCCACCTGGGCAATGGCTGCAGTGTCACCGCTGTCCGGGATGGCCTGAGCGTGGACACCAGCATGGGCCTGACGCCCCTGGAGGGTCTGGTCATGGGAACCCGCAGCGGCGACGTTGATCCCGGCCTGTTCGACTTCCTGCTGCGTCGAGGTTACGGCGCCGAGGCCATACACGACATGCTCAACCGTGAGAGTGGTCTGCTCGGACTTTCCGGCGTCAGCCACGACATGCGAACCCTCACAGAGGCAGCCGAAGACGGCCATGAACAGGCCGATCTGGCCGTCAACGTTTTCTGCTTCCGGCTGGCACGCTACATCGGTGCCATGATGGCCTCACTGGAACGGCTGGACGCGGTGGTCTTCACCGGGGGCATCGGCGAAAACAGCCCCCTGGTGCGGCAACGGACACTGGCACACCTCGGCATTTTCGGACTGACACTGGATGAGGAATCCAATCGCCACCCGGGGCCGGCTGAGGCCGCCGGCATCCACGCTTCTGGTACGCCGCCGGTACTGGTGATTCCCACGGACGAGGAACAGATGATCGCCCTCGACACACATCGCCTGACCACCGGGAAAAGGAGCGCCTGATGGCCCAGAACCTGTTCATTGCCCCGACCGACCTCCACTCCGGGCTCACTTCCGTATGCCTGGGCCTGGTGCGGTCACTGGACCGCCTGGGGCTGCGCGTGGGCTTCTTCAAACCGGTAGCCCAGAGCGCCATGGGCGAGGATTCCGACGCCTCCGTCCATTTCATCCGTGCCCGCACCAACCTTGAGCCCTCCACGCCGGTGTCCCTGCGCCACGCCCAGGAACGGATCAATCAGGGCCGTTCCGGCGAACTCATGGAGGACATCGTCAGCCGCTATCACGAATCCTGCGAGGACTGCGACGTAGTGATCGTTGAGGGGCTGGTGCCGGACAGCCAGGAGAGCTACACCCAGCGGCTGAATGTGGAAATGGCCCGCAACCTGGACGCACAGGTGATCCTGGTAAGCGCCCCGGGCGAACGTGGGCCCGGGGAACTGGGCGAACGCCTGACCTTTACCAGCCGCATCTTCTCTGAATCCGGATCGACGCCGGTGATTGGCGCCATCCTGAACCGACTGGGCGAGCCCACCGGTCACAGACTGCCGCTGGCCACCGACGACACGGAACCGGATCCGGTGCCCGACTGGGCCAGCGAATGCCCGCCACTCCGGGACGGCCACCTGAGACTCATTGGTGCCATTCCCTGGCGCCCGCAACTGGTGGAACCCCGGGTCAGCGACATAGCCCGGGAACTGGACGCCGCCCGCCTGCACGGTGGCGACATGGACCAGCGCCGGGTGCGCCGCGTCAGCATCGCTTCCCGCACCATTCCCAACATGGTGAACACACTCAGGCCGGGCACGCTGCTGGTCACCCCCGGTGACCGTGAAGACATCATCGTCGCGGCCGCTCTGGCGGCACTCTCAGGCATTCCCCTGGCAGGGATGGTCCTGACGGGCGGACTCAGGCCCAGTGACCAGACCCTGACTTTCTGCCGTTCGGCGCTGGAAACCGGCCTGCCGATCATGACCTCCACCATGGATACCTATCACACCACCCACTGCCTGGCGTCCATGAGTATTGCCGTTCCCGTGGATGACACCGAGCGCATTGAAAAGGTCATGGAGACAACAGCCGAGGCCATCGATGCCGAGTGGCTGCGCGACCAGTTGGCGGTGGACCGTGAGCCCCGTCTGTCACCACCAGCGTTCCGCTATCTTCTGACCCGTCGTGCCCGCGAGGCCGGCAAGCGCATCATCCTGCCAGAGGGCGATGAACCGAGAACGCTGCAGGCCGCCGCGCGCTGCCAGGAAAAGGGCATTGCCGAATGTGTGCTGGTGGGCAAGCCCGACCACATCCATTCAGTGGCCCATTCCCGGGACATCACCCTGCCCGACAGCATCCGCATCATCGACCCGGACGAGGTCCGTGACAGCTATGTGGACAGCATGGTCGAGCTGCGCCGGCACAAGGGCATGAAGCCCGACATGGCCCGCGCGCTGCTGGAGGACAACGTGATGCTGGCCACCCTGATGGTGGCCCTGGACGAGATGGACGGGCTCGTATCCGGTGCGGTGCACACAACCGCCAACACCATCCGCCCTGCCCTGCAGCTGATCAAGACCCACCAGGCGGCGCGGATCGTCTCCTCGGTGTTCTTCATGTGCCTGCCCGACCAGGTGCGGGTCTACGGCGACTGTGCCGTGAATCCGGACCCCGACGCTGAGGAGCTGGCGGACATCGCCATCCAGAGTGCCGACTCCGCAACAACGTTCGGGATCACCCCCCGGGCGGCCATGATCAGCTACAGCACGGGCAGTTCCGGCAGCGGGGATGATGTGGAGAAGGTGCGTCAGGCCACCACCCTCGCCAGCGAGCGCCGCCCGGAACTGCTGATCGACGGCCCACTGCAGTACGACGCCGCCGCTATTGAAAGTGTCGCCCGCAGCAAGGCCCCGGACAGCCCAGTGGCGGGCCGCGCCACCGTCTTCGTATTCCCGGACCTGAACACCGGCAACACCACCTACAAGGCGGTACAGCGCAGCGCCAACGTGGTGAGTATCGGCCCCATGCTGCAGGGCCTGCGTAAGCCGGTGAACGATCTCTCACGGGGAGCCATGGTGGAGGACATCGTCTTCACCATCGCATTGACGGCGATACAGGCGAAACAGGTGGAGGATCAGGGGCTGGCCTGAAGCGCGTCAGCCCCGTTTCTTGCGGCGCTTGCTCTGCTTCTCGTTCTTCTTGACGTGCTGCATCAGGCGCGCTTTCTTCTGCTTCTGGCGCTTGTTGAGCGTGTTCTTGCGGCCCTCGAAGGGGTTATCCGGCGCACGGAACTCAAAGCGGATGGGCGTAGCCTCGACCTTCAGAACCCGACGGTAGGTATTCTCCAGGTACCGCTGGTAATCCCTGGGCACGGCATCCGCCTGGGTCCCGTGGACCACGATCCGCGGCGGACAGGACCCACCCTGGTGGGCATAGCGCAGCTTGATGCGGTGGCCCCGCACAATGGGCGGCGGATGCTGGGTAACGGCATCCTGCAGAATGCGGGTCAGATGATTGGTGGACCACTTGGCCATGGCGGAGTCGTAGCCCGCATCGATGGAGTCGTAGAGATCCCCCACACCTGTGCCGTGCAGGGCCGAGATGAAGTGCATCCGGGCGTAGTCCAGAAAACCCAGCCGCCACTTCAGGTGCTCCTTCAGCCAGCGTCGGTCCTCGGGATCCATGCCATCCCACTTGTTGACCGCCACCACCACGGCACGACCGGCATCCAGGGCAAAGCCGATCAGGTGCATGTCCTGGTCCACGAGTCCTTCACGGGCATCGATCATCGCGATCACCACATGGGCTTGCTCGATGGACTGGAGTGTTTTCACCACCGAGAACTTCTCGACCTTCTCCTTGACCTGGCGCCGGCGGCGCACACCAGCGGTATCGATCAGGGTGTAGTCGCGATCCCGGCGGCTGAAGGGGACCCGGATGCTGTCCCGTGTGGTGCCGGGTTCGTCATAGACCACAACCCGATCCTCGCCGAGGATGCGATTGACCAGCGTGGACTTGCCCACGTTCGGCCGGCCGATGATCCCAACCTGGATGCGCCCGTCCTCTTCCGCCTCTTCGGCCTCCTCTTCCAGGGCTTCGGCATCGCCAAGCACATCGTCCAGGAGACGGCGGATGCCCCGGTTATGGGCGGCGGAAATCCGATGGAGGGGATCAAAGCCAAGGCCATGGAACTCGGCGGCGGCCTGATCCTCATCCTGGCCGTCGGTCTTGTTGACGACCAGGTGCGCCGCCACGCCCTGCCGGCGGAGCCGGTCGATGATGTACTCGTCACCGGGAGTGAGCCCGGCACGGCCATCGACCACCAGCAGGACCTCGTCGGCCTCCTCAATGGCCGCCTCGGCCTGGTCCGCCATGAGCTGGTCCACGCCCTCGTCGTCACCGGCAAGGCCACCGGTATCAATGGCGATGAAGCGGTGCCCATGGTGGCGGCCCTCGCCGTACTGGCGATCCCGGGTCAGGCCCGAGAAGTCGGCCACCAGCGCATCCCGACTGCGTGTAAGCTGGTTGAACAGCGTGGACTTGCCCACATTGGGGCGGCCGACAACGGCGATTACGGGCGTCATGGACTTCAGCGGTCACCTTCCCGTACGTGGTAGGAGGCCAGCCAGCCCCCGTTACCGAACACGATCACACGGTCACGGAAGCGGATGGGATCCGAACGCAGGCCTTCGTCGTCCACGAGAACACGGCTATCAATGGTGCCGTCGGTGGCATCAACCGCATAGAGATAGCCTTCGAAATCCCCGACTACGGCATGGTTGCCGAGCGCCACGGGTGCCGTCGGCTGACGCCAGGCCAGCTCACGGTGGCGCCAGAGTTCACTGCGGGAAGCACGTTCAAAACCCACCAGGGTCCCGTCGGCACCGGCAGCCACAACCTGCTCCTCCGTGACGGCGGGCGCCTCGAGACTGGACAGCTCACGGCTCCAGCGTTCCTCGCCGGAGCGCAGCTCAAGTGCCGTGACACTGCCCTGATAGGCGCTCACATAGACCGTATCGTCAACCACATGGGGCGAGGAATCCACGTCCACCAACCGCTCCAGCTCGGTTCTGCCTGCCGGCTGAGCCAGTCTCTGCTCCCATTGGACGGCGCCACTGTTCACATCCAGCGCCACCACCCGACCGTTGTCAAAGCCGGCGATGACACGGCTGCCATCGATCCAGGGCGTGGCATTGCCGCGGAAGCTGAGCACCGGCATGTTGCTGTCGTACTGCCAGCGCCGGTTGCCATTCGACTGGCTGAACGCCAGAAGCTCGCCGTCGATGGTCTGCACGACCACATAGCGCCCGTTACTCTGCGGCGGCACCAGGGCTTCGTTGGGCAGCGAGGTGCGCCACTGCTCCTTCCCTTCATGGGAGAGAGCGATCAGCTCACCATTGCGGGTCACGACATAGAGATGATCCGCGTCCACGCCCACACCGCCAAGAAGGCGCTCATCCAGCTTTTCCCACCAGTCACGACGGCCGTTGCGGGCGTTATAGGCCGTTATGTAGCCGTTCTGGGTGGCGGCATAGACCGTTTCCTCGTGAATCCCGGGGGACAGGAAAAGGTACTGGCCGTCCATTCCCTCCCCGACACGCCGGCTCCAGATCTCGCGGATCTCAGCGTCGCCACTGACCCCGGGGACGGGAGCTGGCTGTTCCCGGGGTTCGGAACTGCTGCACCCGGCAAGCACCGCGCCGGCCAGAATGCAGGTCGTCAGGCAGCGCCACGCTGCGGAAGGTGCCCGCATCAACCCTCCTCCATTACGGCAAGGTCACTGAGCTTGATTTCAAGCAGGCGATCATTCACATCCTCACCATGCGACTCGCGCGCTGCCTGATAGGCCTCACGCGCCGCGTCCTCATTCCCCGCAGCATGGTGAGCATCGCCTCTGAGTTCATGGAACAGGGGAGCGAATTCCCCGGCATCCTCAAGGCCTTCCAGTGTCGCGATCGCGCCCTCAGCCTCGCCGCTGGCCAGCTGAGCCCTGGCCAGGCGCAGACGGATCACCCGCGGCAGCGGTTGACCCCCTGCCTGCTCCAGCGCCCATTCCAGTTCCTCAACAGCGTCCTCCGCGCGGGATTCCTCCATATAGACGCTGGCCGCAACCATGGCAGAGAACACCGTATAGGGGCTGTCCGGCTGGCTGTCCTTAAGATTGTCCAGAGCGTACTCCATGGTGGAAAGCCGCTCCTCAGTCTCCTTATCCGACTGCAGTGTGCTGATCACGCTGTCAAAACCCTGGCGGGCCTCCGCGCGGGCCGAGGCTTCACGCGCCTCCCAGTACTGCCAGCCGGCTATCCCCAGAACCACGATGGCAATGCCCATCAGCACGCTGGAACCGTTCTGCTTCCACCAGCGCTTGAACGCTTCCCACTGTTCGTCTTCTTCGGCCACTTTCTTATTCTCCCTGTTCGTTCGCTTTGTCACCGAGGTGGGCCTGACAGGCGGCTACCAGCTCGGACTGCGCAATCCGCTGCTGCTCGGTGTTTGCCAGGTTCTTCACGCTGACCTCACCGGCCGCGGCTTCATCCGCACCCAGGATCACGGCCAGCTGTGCACCGGAGGCGTCGGCTTTCTTCATACGGCTCTTGAAACCGCCACCACCGCAGTGGCTGACCACCCGGTGCGCCGGCAGTGCATCCCGCAGGCGCTCCGCAAGGCCGAATGCCTGGCCGGAGAGGCTGTCATCCATGCCCATGACATAGATATCCGCATTGGCGTTGACCCATTCCGGGATCAGCCCTTCGGTCTCGAGCAGCAGGATCAGCCGTTCCATTCCCATGGCAAACCCGATCGCGGGCGTCGAGCGCCCACCGAGCTGCTCCACCAGACCATCGTACCGGCCCCCGGCACAGACCGTGCCCTGGGCCCCCAGCGCGTCGGTGACCCACTCGAACACGGTTTTACCATAGTAGTCCAGCCCCCGGACCAGACCGGAATTCACGCTGTAGGCAAGGCCGGCTGCATCCAGACGCTCACACAGCACCCGGAAATGCTCCCGGCTTTCTTCCCCGATATAGTCGGCCAATACCGGGGCGTCCTCGAGGATGCGCTGGGTTTCAGCCACTTTCGAGTCGAGAATCCGTAACGGGTTTGTGGCGAGACGCCGCTGGCTGTCGTCGTCCAGCCGCTCACGATGGCCCTCAAGATAGGCGGTGAGCGCCTCGCGGTAGCGCTGCCGATCCTCAGCGGTGCCCAGGGAGTTGATCTCCAGGCGCACCTGATCCGCCAGGCCCAGTGCCCGCCAGATGCGGGCGGTCATCAGAAGCAGCTCGGCGTCAATATCCGGCCCTTCCATCCCGAAGGCTTCCACGCCGATCTGGTGGAACTGGCGGTAACGTCCCTTCTGGGGCCGCTCGTGGCGGAACATGGGGCCGGTGTACCAGAGGCGCTGCTGCTGGTTGAACAGCAGACCGTGCTGCTCCGCTGCCCGGACACAGCCGGCGGTCCCCTCTGGTCTCAGGGTCAGGCTGTCGCCATTGCGGTCCTCAAAGGTGTACATCTCCTTTTCGACGATGTCAGTGACCTCGCCGATGGACCGGCTGAACAGCTCGGTTTTCTCCACGATGGGCATTCGGATCTCGCGATACCCATAGGCGCTGAGCACATCACCCAGAGTGCGCTCCACATACTGCCAGACCGGTGACTGGTCCGGCAGTATGTCATTCATTCCACGAATTGCCTGTATTCTGGCCAAGGTTCTCCCCTGTTCGGTCGCGTGGTTGCCCGCCCGCGATCAGCCCTTGGCGATGATGGCGTCTTCTTCCGCCTTCTTGCGCGCCGCCCGCTCACGGATCTCGCGCTCCAGGTCATCCACCAGGGAGGCCTTGTCGATCTTGCGATCCTTGTCCCCGTCCTGATACATCAGGTGCTGGGGGGTACCGCCGGTGATGCCGATGTCCGCTTCCTTTGCCTCACCTGGCCCGTTCACGATGCAGCCAATCACGGCCACATCCATGGAGGTGTTCACATCCTCCAGACGGGATTCCAGCTCATTCATGGTGCCGATCACATCAAAGTTCTGGCGCGAGCAACTCGGGCAGGCGATGAAGTTGATCCCGCGCGTGCGCAGGCGCAGACTCTTGAGGATATCAAAGCCAACCTTGATCTCCTCTACCGGGTCCGCCGCCAGCGAGATGCGGATGGTATCACCGATCCCTTCCGCCAGCAGCATCCCCAGACCCACAGACGATTTCACAGCGCCGGAACGCAGGCCGCCAGCCTCGGTAATCCCCAGATGCAGGGGCTGCTCGATCTTATCCGCGATGAGTCGATAGGCCTGGACCGCCATGATCACATCGGAGGCCTTGAGGCTGACCTTGAAGTCCTTGAAATCATACCGGTCGAGGATCTCAATGTGGCGCATGGCGGATTCCACCATCGCCTCGGAGGTGGGCTCGCCGTACTTGCGCTGCAGATCCTTTTCCAGGGAGCCGGCGTTGACGCCGATACGGATCGGGATGCCGTGATCCTTGGCGGCGTTGATAACGGCCCTTACCCGCTCTTCCTTCCCGATGTTGCCGGGATTGATGCGCAGGCAGTCCACGCCCAGCTCCGCCACACGCAGCGCGATTTTGTAGTCGAAGTGGATGTCCGCCACCAGCGGCACATTCACGGCAGCGCGGATCGTAGCAAAGGCCTCAGCGGAATCCATGTCCGGAACCGATACCCGGACAATGTCGGCACCGGCTTCCTCCAGGCCCTGGATCTGCGCCACCGTGCCCTCAACGTCGAGGGTATCGGTATTGGTCATGCTCTGAACGGCTATGGGCGCATCGCCCCCCACGGGAACCGACCCCACATGGATCTGGCGGGATGGCCTGCGCTTGATGGGAGACTCTTCGTTCTTAAGCATCGTTCTGAACCTGCCATTCTCTGCGGCTGCCCCTGCGGGGTTCAGCCATTGGCTGTATCAAGTACAAACTGTGTACGCCCGGCATTGACGGGGTACTGTTCGAGTTCCACCGCTTCGCCCATAAAGCGCACCGAGGCTACCGCGTCAACGTTGCCGAGCAGCACTTCGAAGGGCACGGGACCCTCATATTCAACTGTCTCACCTTCCTGGGCAAGGGTGACCACAACCCGCTCTCCGTTGCCGTTGACCACCTCGACCCAGCAGGCACCATCAAACGTAATGGTCAGCGATGGCTGGCTGCCACCCGGCTGTTCGCCGGTAGCCGTCTGTGTTGCACCGTTGGACGCCGCGCCACCAGAGTCATCAACCTGGGCAACAGGCGTCGAGAATGCCGGTTCGGTATCCGCGCCAGCCTCGGAGCTCCCCGCGCCAGTGGTGTCGTCCTCATCCGTTGCGGTGGCAGGCTCAGGCTCGGGCTCGGAGTCGGCCTCTGCCCCCGCACCAGAACCTGGATCCGGCACTTCGAATTCCACTTCACCAGCCGCTTCCACCGCAGAATCCACCACCCAGGGTCCGTACTCGTAGACCACCCAGCCAAGGAGCAGCACTGCCACAACCGCGATGGTCATGCCCCCGATACGACGCCTGCGAATCTTCTTCTGACGTATGACTTCTGTCGGGCTGGGTTCCTTCTGCGCCTCCTGACTCTCACGGTACGGTTCGAGTTCCCGGTCCAGGCGGGCAATCAGATCATCCCCGTCCTGTTCCGTGAGACGCGCATAGGTCCGGACATACCCCTTGAGGAAAAGATCCGCGGGCATGGCCTCGTAATCACTTTCCTCAATGGCCTGGATGATCGATGGCCTCAGATGCAGCTGATCCGCGACATCCTGCCGATCCATTCCGTGGTGTTCGCGGGCGGTTCGCAGCTGTTCGCCCACGAGCCGGGTTGTCGGCCCGTTACTGTTCTCGGCGCTACCCTCTTCACTCATCGGTGACCATGGTCCTGTATTGCTGGTATTCCTCGGAATCCGGGAAGCGCTCACGCAACTGCTCCACCAGCCCGGACGCCTTTCGCTCCTCGCCTGCCTCTCTTGCCAGCCGGATCCCCGCCAGCAGGGACGCAGGCGTATGGGAGAGCTCCCGGGAGCGTTCGATGCGCATGGTCAGTCGACGGTAAAGGGGCCGGGCTTCCGCATAACGCCCGGCATCGATCAGGGCCGTCACCGCACCGATGTGGGCTGTCGTAGTGCCACGCCGAAGCTTCATGGCGCGCTTATAGGCGTCCGCCGCCTCATCATGGCGGTCAAGCTGGCTCGCGGTACGTGCCAGGTTCACAAAAACCCCGGCGCGACTGTCGTAATCGGTATCCTCGGATGCCTTCCGGAACTGTTCCAGAGCCTCCTCATACCGGCCACGGTTATAGAGGAAAACCCCGAAATGGGAACGGCCACGGGTATACTCCGGTTCCAGATCCAGTGCCCGCCGGAAGCGCTGCTCGGCCAGGTCGTATTCACCCTGCTTTTCATTGATCAACGCTTTGGCGGCGATGGCGGGGGCGCTTTCATCATTGATCTCAAGCGCACGATCCAGATGCTGGCGGGCCCGGTCATAGCGCTCATTCTGGATATAGGCCAACCCCAGACGCACGTAATCCTCCTCCGCCTGCTCAGGATTGCCTGAGGCGAAGGTTCCCTGCCGCTGCGAGACACAACCCGCCGCGACAATGCAAAGCATCAGAATCGCGGTGATCCGCATCGCGTCAGCCTTTGATCGCACTGGCATGGAGTCAGTCATCCTCCGAATCGTTTGCCTTCAGCCCACCTCCTGGTGAACCGGAATATAACGCTCACTGCGGCGGGTACGGTCCTCGAACTGGCCGACCAGCTGGCCGCAGGCGGCATCAATATCGTCGCCGCGTGTTGTACGCACCGTTGTAATATAGCCGGCCTGGTTCATTATGTCCTGAAACCGCTTCACCGCATTCCCGCTCGGGCGACGGTAATCGCTCTCGGGGAAGGGATTGAACGGGATCAGGTTGACCTTGCACGGCACGTCCACCAGCAGATCCGCAAGCTGCGATGCATGCTCCGGCTGGTCGTTGACGCCCTCAATCAGCGTGTACTCGATGGTTGCCCTGCGCCGATCCCCGAGTCCCGACAGGTACTGCTTCGTCGCCGAAAGCAGACGTTCAATCGGGTACTTGCGATTCAGCGGCACCAGTTCGTTCCGCAGCTCATCATTAGGGGCATGGAGCGAAATGGCAAGTGACACATCGGAAACCTCGCCCAGTTTCTCCAGCGCCGGAATCACCCCGGAAGTGCTGACGGTCACCCGGCGTTTGGAAATGCCGTACGCCCAGTCATCCATCATCAGGTCCATGGCATCGACAACGTTGTCGAAATTCAGCAGCGGCTCACCCATGCCCATCATGACCACATTGGTGATGGGCCGCTCCTTCGTGCGATCGAAGGGCATGAAGGTTCGCAGCGCCGCCCAGACCTGACCGATGATCTCCGCCGCGGAGAGATTGCGGTTGAAGCCACGCTTGCCGGTGGAACAGAAACTGCAGTCAAGGCTGCACCCGACCTGGGAGGAGACACACAGGGTGCCGCGCTCGCCATCGGGAATCAGCACCGTCTCGATGCTGTTGCCCTCGGCCATGCGCATGACCCACTTGCGTGTGCCGTCGCTCGAGGTTTCATCAAGAAGAACCTCCGGCCCCCGGATCTCGGCGATCTCCGCCAGTCGTGCACGGAGCGTCTTGCTGACGTTGGTCATGGCCTCGAAGTCATCCACCCCATAATGGTGAATCCACTTCATGACCTGCCCGGCACGGAACTTCTTCTCGCCGATATCGACGAAGAACTGCTCCATCTTGTGCCGCGGCAGGCCAAGAAGATTAACCTTCTCAGCTGAACTCTGGGTGCCGGTGTTGCTCATGCTTGGATACCTTCTCTGTCCGCGCTGGTCTTACAGGGTGCGCGGGCAGATCTCGCTGTCGTTGAAGAAATAGGCGATCTCGCGCTCGGCGGATTCCGGCGAATCAGAGCCGTGAACCGCGTTGGCGTCGATCGAATCGGCGTAATCCGCCCGGATGGTGCCTGCTTCCGCTTCCTTGGGGTTGGTCGCGCCCATCAGTTCACGGTTCCGGGCAATGGCGTTCTCGCCTTCCAGTACCTGGACAATAACCGGGCCGGAGGTCATGAAGCCCACCAGATCCGGAAAGAACGAGCGCTCACGGTGCTCGGCGTAGAAACCCTCCGCCTGCTCCTGGGTCATGTGGATCATGCGGGCTGCCACAACCTGCAGACCGGCTTTCTCGAAACGGCTCTCAATTTCGCCGATCAGGTTGCGGGATACCGCATCCGGCTTGATGATCGACAGGGTGCGCTCAATAGCCATGGGATGAAACTCCTGTTATCAGTAATCTGTGGAATCCGGGCGGAATTATACGCACCTCAGGCGTAAAGTCACACCGTCGCACGCCGCGCGGCACTGCGTTCGCGCAGCCTCTGCACCGCCTCTGTGATGCGTTCGGCGGCAGCGTCGATTTCAGCTTCCGTGCTGAAACGCCCCAGGGAGAAACGCAGCGACCCCTGAGCCTTTTCCGGCGGAAGGCCGATACCCTGAAGCACATAGGAAGGCTCAGTAGTGGCTGAAGCGCAGGCCGAACCAGAGGAGACAGCAATACCCCTCAGGGCCAGCAGCAGGGATTCGCCATCCACGCCCTCAAAGCCGATATTGATGATGCCGGGAACGCGCTCGGTTTCCGGACCATGCACCTGGACGCCCGCCAGCCCTTCGAGGCCCATAATGAAGCGCGCACGCAGCGCTTCAAACCTTTCCGCCTCGGCATCACCCTCCTCAAGCGCCAGGCTGAAAGCATGACCCATGGCCGCGATCTGATGGGTTGCCAGGGTTCCTGACCGCAGACCACGTTCATGACCGCCACCATGCATCTGAGCCTCGATGGTGACATCCGGTGACCGCCGCACGTAGAGCGCTCCAATACCCTTGGGCCCGTAGACCTTGTGCGCGGACAGGGCCATCAGGTCCACCGGCATACGGGTGACATCCAGACCCATCTTGCCTGACGCCTGGGCCGCGTCCACATGGAACAGGACACCCCGATCACGCAGCAGGCTCCCGATGGCCGCGATCGGGTTGATGCTGCCCAGCTCGTTATTCACCGCCATCAGCGACACAAGGATGGTGTCTTCCCTGAGCGCCGCTTCGACCTGCTCCGCTGCAATACAGCCGTACTCATCCGGCTCCAGCCAGGTGACCTCAAACCCCTTTTCCTCCAACCACTGGAAACAGTCCACCACCGCTTTGTGCTCAATGATGGACGTCACCACATGGCCGCCCCTGGCCTGATTGGCCAGCGCCGCGCCCTTGATGGCCAGGTTGTCGGATTCGGTGGCGCCCGAGGTCCAGACGATCTCCCGGCTGTCCGCACCGATAAGCCCAGCCACCCGGGCGCGCGCCTGCTCAACCGCTGCTTCGGCCTGCCAGCCCACGGCATGGGAACGGGAAGCCGGGTTGCCGAAGATGCCGTCCGGCGTCAGGTACTGCTGAAGGGTCTCCGCCACACGCGGGTCAACGGGCGTGGTGGCGGCATAGTCAAGATAGATGGTCTGTGTCATGGGATTGTTTCGCTGTTGGGAACCGTCCGCGCGGCAACCGCTCAGGCACTTGCGTGGCGGGTGTCGCCCGCAATAAGCGCGGTTTCGCGCTGGCGCTGATCCTGACGCTGAGCCACCGCCTGAACCTCCGGTTTATCCCGGAGTTCCGCCAGACTGATCCGGCTTAGAAAGCGATGGATCTCATCGCCGAGATCCGCCCAGAGGTGATGGGTCAGGCACATCTCGCCATTCTGGCAGTCGCCGGCACGATTACAACGGGTGGTGTCCAGCGACTCATTGACCGCGTCCACCACATCCGCCACGAATATCGCATCTTCCGCCTGCGTCAGCCGGTAACCACCTCCCGGCCCACGTACACTGGTGACCAGGTGGCTGCGGCGCAATCTCGCGAAAAGCTGCTCGAGATAGGACAGCGATATGCCCTGGCGCTGCGAGATGTCCGCAAGGGAAACCGGCCCACTCCCGGAATGGATGGCCAGATCAAGCATCGCGGTAACAGCGTAGCGCCCTTTGGTGGTCAGCTTCATGATCGGAATCCGGTTGCGCTGACAGATAGGCCTTGATTATCAATTAACCAAGTAAAACAGTCAAGTATTTGCCCCCGACTCACCCTCGTCAGCCGCCTTGTCCCGACCTTCAGCCGGCACGTCGCCACAGTCGAAGTCAAGCGGCAGCGGTGGCATTTCCGTGGAACCACGATAGCTGTCCATCTGTTGCAGCGCCCTGCACATGGATTCGATACGCTCGTCCACCACATGCATGTGGTCGAGCATGCTGCGAATAGAGCGGGCGATCGGATCCGGCATGTCCTCGCTGAGCCCGTAGGCATCGAAACCGATCTTCTCCTCCATAGCCTTGCGGCGCCCCTCCTCGGGCTCTTCCTTCTTGGTCACGATACGCCCGGGGATGCCCACCACTGTCGCCTCCTCGGGGACCTCCTTGGTGACCACAGCGTTTGAGCCCACCTTGGCGTGACGGCCGATGGTGAAGGGACCCAGAATCTTGGCACCAGCCCCCACGACCACGCCATCCCCCAGGGTCGGGTGGCGTTTACCGTGGTTCCAGCTGGTTCCCCCCAGGGTCACGCCCTGGTAAAGGGTGACATCATCACCAATGATCGTCGTCTCACCGATGACCACCCCCATCCCGTGATCAATAAAGAAGCGCCTGCCGATGGTAGCCCCGGGGTGGATCTCAACCCCGGTAAGCCAGCGGGCAAAGGTGGAGATGGTACGTGCCAGCCACTTGAAGCCCCACTGCCAGAGCCGATGATTCATCCGGTGGAAAAGCAGTGCATGCAGGCCGGGATAGTTGGTCAGCACCTCGAACGCATTACGGGCCGCGGGATCACGGTGAAAGACGCTCTGGATGTCCTCGCGCAGATGGTCAAACATGATTGCCCCTGTTCCGGGAACGGGCCAGCTTATCAACGCTGGTCAGGATTCCCCTGAGAATGTTCATTTCCATGCGGTCAGGATGAGCCCGCTGGAACAGCCGACGCATCCTGACCATCAATTGTCGCGGACGCTCCGGGTCGTGAAAACCGGTGGTCGTCAGCGTCTGCTCCAGGTGGGCCAGCAGGCGCTCCATGTCCGCAGCGGTGGCCGGCAGCTCATCCCAGCCGTCATCGACCGGGCTATGAGTGCTCTGCCATTGCGGCGCTGGAGACTCCGACACATCGAACAGGCTCTGCATACGCACCTCATAGAGCATCACCTGCACCGCCATGGCCAGATTCAGGGAACTGAAGTCCGGATTCGCAGGCACCTGCACATGGTAATGGCAGCGCCTGAGCTCCTCATTCGAAAGCCCATTATCCTCCCGGCCGAAAACCAGGGCCACAGGACCCTGCAGGCGCTGCTCCAGCACCCGGCTACCGCAGTCACGCGGATTGAGAATCGGCCAGGTCACGCTACGGGAGCGCGCACTGGCACCAATCACTTCCACACAGTCTGCAACGGCCTCCCCAAGGTCCGATACAACACGGGCGTTCGCCAGCACATCATCCGCCCCGGAGGCCCTGGCGCTGGCCTTTTCATCCGGGAAGGAAACCGGCGACACCAGGGCCAGCTCGGAGACACCCATGTTCTTCATGGCCCGGGCCACGGCACCTATGTTCCCCGGATGGGAAGGTTCAACCAGCACCACCCGGAGGCCTTCAAGGGAAGGATAGTCCGACATTCCGCTTTCCACCCGCCGGGCGGGCGCCTGTTACCAATGATGGGCGCATACTAGCATGCACGACAGAGCTGCGGCAGACGGCTCGCGGGTTTCCCTGACGCCAGACGCCGCCCGGCAATCGTCTTGGCCGGCGTTTTCTGGTATAGTTCGCCGCCCATCCGAATCGGACCCCATTGGTAACCTGATGCAGCCAGCAATCAAGATGGCCTTGCGCGCGGCAAGGCAGAACAGCGATTTCCTCAAGGACCAGCAGGCCCGCCTGGACGCCGACAGCAAGGCGCCGGAGGCGGTGGTGCGCACTGTGCATGCCATTGAGCACCGCATCCATGAACGCACCGAAGAACTGTTGCGCCGTTCCTACAAGGACCACTGGATTGCCCCCGCGGGCAATGTGGAGGCGGGCGACTGGGCCCAGAGCTGGCACGTTTTCCCCATCCTGGGGGAGCGCAATTTCGCGCGCGGGCTGCCGGAATTCGCAACAGCCCTGCTCCAGAAGATCAACGACCGGCCCGAGAACCTCGTGATCCTGTGCCCGCTTACCGGCGAGGAGTACGCGTTCAGCAGGGGCTACGGAGCAGTCCTCAACAGCCAGCGCATCCGGGCCCGCGCCACCCAGCAACTCGCACAGACCCTGATCAGCTGCAACCTGTTCAACCGCCGCAGCAGTGGCGAGGACAGTGGCGTCTGGCTGGACGTGGCGGGATCGCTGGTGCGCGAGGGCGCGGACCTGCACTACAACGGCTGCAGTGTTCTGGACATGGCAAGGGTTGCGGGTGGTTATCTGGACGCGGCCGTTCTGGCCACCGACCAGCGACACGAGCAGGTGATGGCCAGCCTCATCAGCCAGGAAGCCGGAGCTGTGGGCGGTGACCTCCGTGGCAACCCCCTCGGCCGCAAGGCCGGCGAGCTGGTGATTGCCAACAACCTGCTGTTCCGGGAAATCCTGCAGCAGGCCCAGCCCTACCGGCAGCGCATGACAGGCGCCTGAAAGGCGCCCGCATTCACTCCATGCGCTTGAGCCAGTCCGGCGGTTCCTCCTCTTCCGGCTGGCTCCCCTCCGCACCTTCCTTTTTCGGCACGTAGAGATCATCCCGGTTCACGTTCAGGGCCACCAGCATGTTCGCCGCCACATAGATGGACGAATAGGTACCCACCAGAACACCGATGAACAGGGCCAGCGCGAAGTTCCGGATCATTTCGCCGCCAAAGACCAGCAGTGACAGGAGCACCACCAGTGTGGTAGCGGACGTGACAATGGTCCTCAGCAGCACCTGATTGAGAGAGGTATTGATGATCTCTTCAGGGCCGCCCTTGAGGATGCGACGGAAATTCTCCCGGATACGGTCGGACACGATGATGGTGTCGTTGAGCGAGTAACCGATCACCGCCAGAAGGGCCGCCAGCACCGTCAGATCAAAGGTGAGCTGGAAGACCGAAAAGATCCCGAGCACAATCAGAACGTCGTGGACCAGCGGCACCACGGAAGCGAAACCAAACTTGAGCTGGAAGCGCATGGCGACATAGATCAGCACCACGAAGAACGCCAGAAGCAGCGCGATGCCGCCCTGCTCTCGCAGCTCTTCGCCCACCTGGCCGCCAACGTATTCGGAGCGCTCCAGGGTCAGCTCCGCACCCTGGCTGAGCGCGGACACCACCTGATCCCCCACGGAGTCGTCGAACTCGGCCGGAAGCCGGATGAGGACCGCAGTATCCGAGCCAAAGTTCTGCACCATGGCATTCTCAAAGCCCGCGGATTCCAACTGGCCGCGCACCTCCGGAAGAGCCGGCGCCTCGGCGTACTCTAGCTCAACCAGGCTGCCCCCGGTGAAGTCCAGGCCCAGCTCCAGCCCCTTGAGCCCGAGGCTGACAGCCGAGCCCAGAACGAGAATGATCGAGAGCGCGGCGGCGACCCGCCGGAAGCCCATGAAGTCGATAGTACGTTTACTGCTTTCACTCATTCGATCACCCTCAGATTGACAGTGCCTTGAGGTCACTGCGCCCGCCAATGGTGGCATTGACGATGGCGCGGCTGACCATGAGGGCCGTGAACATGGATGTCAGGATGCCGATCAGAAGGGTAACGGCAAAACCTTTCACCGGCCCGGTCCCCACGGCAAACAGAATGCCGGCGACCAGGAAGGTGGTGACGTTGGCATCAAAGATGGACACGAAAGCCCGGCTGAAGCCCGCGTTGATGGCGGACTGGACTGGCAGCCCTTCCCGCAGTTCCTCCTTGATGCGCTCGAAGATCAGCACGTTGGCGTCCACCGCCATGCCGACCGTCAGCACAATGCCCGCGATACCCGGCAGCGTGAGCGTTGCCCCGAGCACTGACATGGCGCCCACGAGCAGCGTCAGGTTCACCATCAGCGCGACATTCGCAAGCAACCCGAAGGCCTTGTAGATCACCAGCATCGTCAGCGCGACCAGGACGAAACCGAGGATCACGGAGTTGATGCCCGACTCGATGTTCTGCTGGCCCAGGCTCGGGCCGATGGTGCGCTCTTCGACGAAGTAGATGGGCGCTGCCAGCGCACCCGCGCGCAGCAGCAACGCCAGCTCCGAGGCTTCCGCCACATTCTCCAGGCCAGTCACCCGGAAGTTGCTGCCCAGAGTGCTGCGGATGGTCGCCAGACTGATGATGCTGCGCTCGGTCTCACGTACGCGCTCGGTGACCGTCTTACCATCCACCTGACGCTCAACCTCCTCACTGCTGTGCTCAATGAAGAGCACGCCCAGCTGGCGCCCCACGGCATCCCGGGTTACATCCTGCATCATGCTGCCGCCGGGCCCGTCCAGGGTGATGTTGACCTGGGGCTGACCGTTCTCGTCGAACGACTGGTTAGCATCCGCCACATTGTCACCGGTGATGATGACATCACGCTCAAGCTCCGCCGTGCGGTTAGGATTGTTGCGGAACGGGAAGGTTTCCGTTCGTGCGGAGGAGGCGTCCGAGCGTGCTTCAAGCCGGAATTCCAGATTGGCAGTGGAGCCCAGAACCCGCTTGGCTTCAGCAGTGTCCTGCACACCCGGAAGCTGCACCACGATCCGGTCACTGCCCTGCTGCTGGATCAGCGGCTCGGCCACGCCCAGCTCGTTCACCCGGTTGCGCAGCGTGGTCAGGTTCTGGTTGAGGGCGTAGTCCCGGATCTCCGATGCCGACTGCTGGTTGAGCGTCAACTCCAGGATATAATCCTCACCGTCGGAGCGGGTATTGCTGCGGAACTGATCGTATTCCGAGCTCACCAGCGAGGCGGCGTCATCCCGCGCGGATTCGCTGGGGAAGACAAATTCCAGCTGCCCCTCTTCGGCATCACCACCGCGGTAGCGGATCCGTTCCTCGCGCAGCTGGCGCTTGATCTCGCTGGCGTAGACATCCAGCCGACGTTCCACTGCCGCCTCCATGTCCACCTGCATCAGGAAGTGGACACCGCCGCGCAGATCCAGCCCCAGATTCATCGGCGTCGCGCCGATGGATCGCAGCCAGTCCGGCGTGGTTGCCGCCAGGCTCAGCGCAGCGACGTATTCGGAACCGAGCGCCTCCTGGAGCTCGGAGCGGGCGCGCAGCTGCGCATCACTGGAATCAAAACGCAGCATGACCGCGCCGTCATCCACCGAGGGATCCCGGTAGTCGATGTCTGCCTCGTCCAGGACTTCCTGAGCCCTGTCCAGCAGCGTTTCGTCAACGCTGACGGAGGCACTTGAGCCACTGATCTGGACAGCGTAATCGTCCGGAAACAGGTTCGGAAGCGCGTAAATGATACCGAGAAGAACCACGGCCGATACCAGCAGGTTCTTCCAGAGAGGATACTTGTTAAGCATCGGTGATCCTTGTGCGGAACCGGAAGATCAGATGTCCTTGAGCGTGCCCTTGGGCAGAGCCTGGGTCACAGACTGGCGCTGGACCTTCACCTCAACACCGTCGGCAATCTCCACCACCATGTAGTCGTCGGTCAGGCGTGAGATCCGGCCTGCCAGACCACCACCGGTCACCACTTCATCACCTTTGTCGAGGCCTTCAACCAGAGCCTTGTGCTCCTTGGCACGCTTGGACTGGGGGCGCCAGATCAGGAAATAGAAGATCAGGATAAAGCCGCCGAAGAGGACGACCTGGGAAATCATACCCGGCCCGGCCTGGGGCGCGGCAACGGCGACCGCCGGCATAAGGGCCAGCAGAAGAACCATGAGCGAACGAACGCTGAACATCATCGGGCTACTCCGCGTAACTGATAGAACCTGTCAATGAAGGTCGCCAATGTACCTGCTTGGATAGCCTCACGCAATCCAGCCATAAGCGCCTGGTAGTAATGGAGGTTGTGGATGGAGGCGAGCTGGGCGCCCAGCATCTCCCCGCAGCGGTCCAGATGATGCAGATACCCCCGGGAGAAATGGCGGCATGTGTAGCAGTCGCACATCGGGTCCACCGGCCCGGTATCATACCGGTGACGGGCGTTGCGGATGCGCACCACGCCCTCATGGGTGAACAGGTGGCCGTTGCGTGCGTTGCGCGTGGGCATCACGCAGTCGAACATATCCACGCCACGGCTGACCGCCTCCACGATGTCTTCCGGGCGCCCAACCCCCATCAGGTAGCGCGGAGCACCGGCGGGCATGGCCGGCTCCAGTGCCTCCAGGATCCGGTGCATCTCCCCGCGCGGTTCACCCACGGACAGCCCACCTATGGCGTAGCCCTCGAACCCGATGTTTTTCAGTCCTTCCAGGGACTCCCGGCGCAGACTTTCATACATCCCACCCTGTACAATGCCGAACAGCGCTGAAGGACTGTCACCATGAGCCTCCCGGCTGCGCTCCGCCCACCGGAGCGACAGATTCATCGAGCGCCGGGCTTCTTCCTCCGTCGCCGGGTAAGGCGTACATTCGTCGAAAATCATGACGATATCCGAACCCAGCGCCCGCTGCACCTGCATCGACTTCTCAGGTGTCAGCTCCACCGGCGAGCCGTTGATCGGCGACTTGAAAGTCACGCCCGCTTCCGTGGTCTTGGTCATCTCCGAGAGGCTGAATACCTGGAAACCGCCGGAGTCCGTGAGCATCGGGCGCTCCCACCCGGCAAAATCATGCAGGTCGCCATGCGCCTGGATCACCTCGGTCCCCGGGCGCAGCATAAGGTGGAAGGTGTTGCCCAGAATGATCTGAGCACCGGTGGCCTCCAGGTCCCGCGGCAGCATGCCCTTGACCGTGCCGTAGGTACCCACGGGCATGAAGGCGGGCGTCTCAACGGTGCCACGCGGAAAGGTCAGCCTGCCGCGCCGCGCCGTGCCGTCACTGGCCAGATGTTCGAACTCCATGAAAGAGTTGCCCTTCATTCGGAAACCTCCGGTGCAACCGCCTCGGAATGCGGGAAAACCAGCATGGCATCGCCGTAGCTGAAGAAGCGGTAACGTTCGCCAATCGCCGCCTGATAGGCATCCAGCACGTTGTCACGCCCGGCAAAGGCACTGACCAGCATGATCAGGGTCGACTCCGGCAGGTGGAAGTTGGTGACCATGGCGTCGACGCTGCGGAAACGGTAACCCGGGTAGATGAAGATCCGCGTCTCGCCGGCGAACGGGGCGAGATGGCCCTCCCCCGAGGCGGACTCCAGGGCCCGGACCGCCGTGGTGCCCACGGCAACCACACGCCCACCCCGTTGCCGGGTGCGCGTCACCGCATCCACAGCCTCCTGCCCCACGGACAGCCACTCCTGGTGCATGTGGTGCTCACGGATGTCCTCGCTGCGCACCGGCTGGAAAGTGCCCGCGCCCACATGGAGCGTCACGAAGGTGCGTTCGATGCCCCTGGCCGCGAGCTCATCCATGATGGCATCGGTGAAATGCAGGCCGGCTGTGGGGGCCGCCACGGCCCCGGGCTTTTCGCCGAAGACGGTCTGATAGCGCTCCTCATCCGTCATCTCGTCCGGCCGGTCGATGTAGGGCGGCAGCGGCATATGCCCTACGGCTTCCAGCACCGTCATCACATCCGCATCCGGGAAATGCACCCGGAAAAGCCCCTCCGGCGTGTGCTCGTCCACCACGACCCGGTGCCCGCCATCCAGGGTTATCTCACCCCCGGGGGATGGTGTTCGCGATACCTTCAGGTGAACCAGAGCCCGGTCCGAATCCAGCACCCGTTCCACCAGCATCTCCACTTTTCCGCCAGAGGCCTTCTGCCCGTAGACCCGCGCCGGAATCACGCGGGTATCGTTGAACACCAGCAGGTCGCCGGGCTCCAGAAGATCCGGCAGTTCCCGGAAGCCGTGATGGGAGACCGCCCCATCCGTTCCATCCAGACGCAGCAGCCGGCTGGCCTCACGCTCGGCAAGCGGGTAGCGGGCAATGAGTTCATCAGGCAGTTCAAAGTGGAAATCGGAGCGTTTCATCGCGCGGAGGGTCCAAGCGGTTAGTTCTGGGCGCGAATGGTACCGGAGCCATGGTCGGTGGGGAAGCTCAGGCTTTCAGCTGGGCAACAGGATCTACTCGGTGCAGGTTCCTGACCCCCGGCACCCTGGGCCCTCTGGGGCTGGATCCCCCGAGGCTAGGCGCGCCGAAGATCGGTCAGGACATGTTCCAGCCGGGGCTGATCCAGCCCGGTCACTGCCTCCAGCTCCTTCTGGAGCAGTGTCCCGCACCCGGCCTGGCGGAGCGTTTCATGGGTGCCCAGAACCATCCCCCGGGACAGGGTTGAGGCCTGCAGGCCCAGCGGCGAGTCATGCAGCTCCCTGAGCTCGTCGCGATAGGAGGCGGGCAACTCCCAGGCCGACACCAGACGCTCCAGCATGGCGCCCCTTTGCTCCTCAAGCACGCTGACAAGAAGTCCCGCGCTGACGGCGTGATCACCGGACTGGGCTCCCGCGATGGATTCCAGTTCCCGGTACAGTGTCAGATAGGCAAGCCCCGGGATAAGGCCGAGCATGAACAGATCCGGACCACCCCCGGGCTTCTGATGCGCGAGGCGATCACAGGCATTGGCGCAGAGCAGGCCCCACTGCCAGACATTACGCGCAAAGCCGGCTTCAGCCCGGGAGGCTGCCTGCATGACCGGGCGCATGACCGCCTCTGAAATCGCCCGCCGCACCCCCTCGAACCCTACAAGAAGAACCGCCTGTTCGACCGATTCAATGGGTCGCTGGCCACTGTTGGTGGCGGTGAGGTTCACCACACGCAGCAGTTCATCGGTCAGTGCCGGCTCATCCTCAATGATGGTGGCAATATCCCGGTGGGTCTGGCGTTCATCGCCAAGTGCGCGGATCAGTTTCGGCAGGACCCGGGGCTGGCGGGGAATCCGCGACAGCCTCCGCTCACGGACCCGGAGCCTCAGCTCCGACAGCATGGCCTGTTCCGGAACCGTGGGTCCGGAATCCGGGGTTGTGGAACGCCCTACCAGCCACGCATGCAACCGAGCCACTTCCCCGGCGGTATCCGCCTCAGTAGCCTGTATTTCATCATTACCTTCCCGACGACTGGTATCTCCCCGGGCTTTTCCCTTACTGCCATTGCCCGAAAGGAACGACAGCAGTGACTGAATCAACCGCTCCATGAACCACCCCTGTCCATACTGGTGGGCTTCCTATCACGGCAGTGTACCAGCTGTGGCACGACACTGCTTATAAGCATCCAGACCAGACCGGCGGATCCCGCGCAGCACAGCTCAGATGCTAGGATACGCAGCCAGCGCTACTGACCGACAACGGAGACCGACTCTTGAACCGACTCCGCCGCTTCCGCCTCTTCATTGTGTCCGCCACGGCCATCATCGCGCTGCTGGCGTTTGCGACCCTGCAGCAGGAGCTGGCCCGGAGCGTGTTCTCGGGGCTCCAGGACTGGTTCTCCCATAACACGGGCTGGCTGCTGATCCTGATCATGAATGCCGCGCTGCTGTTCGCGGTCTACCTGATCTTCAGCCCCCTGGCGCACATCCGTCTTGGCGGTAAAGACGCCAGGCCGGAGTTCAGCCGACTGGACTGGTTCGGGATGCTCTTTGCCGCCGGCATGGGCATCGGGCTGCTGTTCTACAGTGTCTCGGAGCCACTCCAGCACTACGATACATTCGGCCCTTTTGTTGGAAACAACGCGGACACCGCTCAACTGGCCATGGAAACCACCTTCCTGCACTGGGGGCTGCATCCCTGGGCCATCTATGCGCTGGTCGGCCTGACACTGGGTTACTTCCACTTCAACGCCAATCACCCATTGTGCTTCGAAGCGCCACTCAAGGAACTGGTCAGCCGCAAGCGCGCCCGGCGAATCGGGGGGTTCGCCAACTTCGCCGCAGTGATCGGTACCGTGTTCGGCGTCTGCACCTCGCTGGGGCTCGGCACCAGCCAGGCGGCCGCGGGTATCGCCCAGCTCACCGGCCATGAGTCCGGGCTCTGGCTGCAGATGCTACTCATTGGCGTGGTGTGTGCTGTCGCGCTCGTCTCGGTACTCACCGGCCTCAGCAGTGGCGTGCGGCGACTGAGCAAAATCAACCTGCTTCTGGCCGGGGGCCTGATGCTGTTTGTCCTGGTTACCGGCGAGACTGTGTTCGTCCTCAAGGCGCTCGGGCAGCACATTGGCGGTTACTTCAACGATCTGCTGACACTGTCGACCTGGAATGAGACCTACCAGGGCACGGACTGGCAGTCTTCCTGGACAGTGTTCTACTGGAGCTGGTGGATCTCCTGGTCGCCCTTCGTCGGCATGTTCATCGCGCGTGTCTCACGGGGCCGGACGATCAGGGAGTATCTGCTGGGTGTACTGCTGGTTCCGTCATTCTTCAACTTCATCTGGATGACGGTGTTCGGCGCCAATGCCCTGCACCTGGAACTGTTCCAGAACGCGGATTTTGTGCAGACAGTAATGGAGGCACCCAACTCCAGCCTGTACAACTTCCTGGAGTTTCTGCCGCTGAGTACCGCCACCATCGGCATCGCGATCCTCGTGGTTCTGGTTTTCTTTGTGACCTCAGCGGATTCCGGATCGCTGGTGGTGGCCACGCTGACCTCGAACGGCCGCGACCCCAGCTGGCAGCAGCGCCTGTTCTGGATGACGGCCATCGGGCTGGTTACGGCGGTGCTGCTCCGGGCCGGCGGACTGAATGCCCTGCAGTCGGCCACTATCGCCAGTGGCCTGCCGTTTGGACTTCTGCTGCTGGCGTTCATTCCGGCCCTGCTGATCGCCCTGCGCCGGCCCTACGAGCACCAGCGGGTGCATGTGCGGATTCCCCGGGAACCTTCCCGGGAGGACCGCGCATAAGCCGGCGTTCACTGGGATTCTGAGAGCCGGACAATCCTCAGCCTGAGCGCATTGGCGATCACACTGACCGACGACAGGGACATGGCCGCTGCCGCAAAGATGGGGGACAGCAGAATCCCGGCGAACGGATAGAGCACACCGGCTGCGATCGGTACACCAGCCGAGTTGTAGACAAACGCAAAAAAAAGGTTCTGCCGGATATTGCGCATGGTCGCGCGCGACAGCCGCCGCGCTTCGACAATGCCCATGAGATCACCACGCAGCAGCGTAACCCCGGCACTCTCGATGGCCACATCCGTGCCGGAATCCATGGCCACACCCACATCGGCGGTCGCCAGTGCCGGTGCGTCGTTAACACCATCGCCGGCCATAACCACAACCCGTCCTTCATCCTGCAGGCGTTTCACCACCCGACCCTTGTCCTCTGGCAGCACTTCGGCTTCCACTTCGTCGATATTCAGACGCCTCGCCACCGCCTCGGCCGAGGTCCGGTTATCACCAGTGAGCATCACGACCCGGATACCGTCGCTCTGCAACGCCTGGATGGCGGCTTCCGTCGTTTCCTTCACGGGATCCGAAATGGCCACCAGCCCCCGGACGCGTCCATCAACGGCCGCAAAGATAACCGTTGCACCATCCCGCCGGAGCTGGTCCGCCTCGTCCTCGAACGCGTCCAGTGAGACTCCTTCGGCTTCCATCAGCAACCGATTGCCAAGCAGGACCCGTTGCCCTTCAACCAGGCCGGTCACCCCCTTGCCGTTGGGCGAATCAAACGCCGACACTTCCGGGAGATCCAACTCCATGGATTGCGCCTTCTCAAGTATGGCGCGGGCCAGGGGGTGCTCACTGCCCTTCTCCAGAGCGGCCGCAAACCGCATCAGGGTTTCCTCGGTATCGCCTTCAGCCGGAACCAGCCCGGTAACCTGGGGTCTGCCTTCCGTCAGGGTGCCGGTCTTGTCCACTACGGCCGTATCCACCTTCTCCAGGCGCTCCAGGGATTCCGCATCCCGGATCAGGACCCCGCTCTGGGCGCCCCGGCCGACGCCGACCATGATGGACATGGGCGTCGCCAGCCCCAGGGCACAGGGGCAGGCGATGATCAGAACGCTCACCCCGGCCAGAAGGCCGAACGCCATGGGCGGCTCCGGTCCCACCAGCGACCAGACCACGAAGGCCGCCACCGCAATGGCGATAACGGCCGGCACGAACCAGGCCGCCACCCGATCCGCCAGCCCCTGGATGGGCGCTCGACTGCGCTGGGCACTCGCCACCATCTGGACCACTTGGGACAGCATGGTGTCCTGCCCTACGCGGTCGGCACGCATGACGAAACTGCCCTGCTCGTTGATGCTGCCACCAATCACCGAGTCACCCTGGCCCTTGCTGACAGCAAGGGGCTCGCCGGTAACCATGGACTCATCCACACTGGAGCCGCCCTCCAGCACTTCACCGTCCAGAGGCACCTTATCGCCCGGTTTGACCCGGAGCCGTTCGCCCACCTGCACCTGATCCAGCGACACCTCGGATTCGTTCCCTTCATCGTCCAGCCGGCGTGCCGTTGCCGGTGCCAGCTCCAGCAATGCCTTGATGGCACCGGAGGTCTTCTCCCGGGCGCGGAGTTCAAGCACCTGCCCCAGCAACACCAGCACGATGATGACAGCCGCAGCTTCAAAATAGACGGCGACCGAGCCCCCAGGCTGACGGAAGGCGTCCGGGAACACCGACGGCGCCAGCGTCGCGACAATGCTGTAGACCCAGGCGACGCCCGTACCGATGGCAATGAGCGTGAACATATTGAGGCTGCGATTGACCACCGATTTCCAGCCCCTCTGGAAAAACGGCAGCCCACACCAGAGTACTACGGGCGTGGCCAACACCAGCTGGACCCAGTTCGAGGTCTGGGGGGCAATCATTCCCTTGAGGCCGATCAGGTGACCACCCATTTCCAGCAGGAACACCGGAAGCGCCAGCACCGCACCGATCCAGAACCGGCGGGTCATGTCCGTGAGTTCTTCCGAGGGCCCCGTGTCCGCCGTCACCTGCTCCGGTTCCAGAGCCATGCCACAGATCGGGCAGTCACCCGGCCCTTCCTGGCGGATCTCAGGGTGCATCGGGCAGGTGTACATGGTTCCGGGCGGAACCGATTCAGCAGCCTTTTCCTCACCGGAAAGGTAGTGATCCGGGCTGGCTTCAAATTTCGACTGACAGCGCCCCGAACAGAAATACCAGGTCCGCCCCGCGTGCTGGCTGCGGTGTTCGGCCGTGTGCGGATCCACGGTCATCCCACAGACTGGATCCTTAACGCCTGCATCGTGCTCACACTCGTGGTCATGACCGGATTCGTGTGAAGTCATCTTCCCTCCCAGGATTCTTTCGATGGCAGCCTAAGCGCATTTACCCACGCTTTTCCCCTGACTCCGGCCAACTGGAAAAGGCCAGGAAATAGATGAACGCCAGGTTCACCAGCGGTACCAGGATAAGCAGCGCCAGCGGGCCGGGATAACCGGCCCGGGTGGTCAGCTTCCAGAACGGGACAACAAGAATGATGCCCACAACGAGCATCCAAATTATTCCTCCTGTGTGCATACCGCCATACATCATTTTCGTACTCCTTTTAAAAGTATACTCAGACATGGTGTCAGAGTGATGCGATCATCGCTCTCGATCTGCAGCCATTTAAACACGACCAGCTGAACCGCAGCTAAGTTGGTGCTTTAAATTGTTCCGGGCCGGCCATGCCGGCCCGGACCCGTTGCTTGCTTCTTAATCCCGGAGAGAACGTTTCTTCCAAAGGAAGTAAACCACCGGCAGCACCAGTAACGTAAGCACGACCGCACTGAGCATGCCGCCAACCATGGGTGCTGCTATACGACTCATTATTGCCGACCCTGTACCCGTTCCATAAAGAATGGGCAGCAGGCCACCGATAACAGCTGCAGCCGTCATCATCACCGGCCGCACGCGGAGCCCGGCGCCATGGAGAACGGCGTGGCGCAGCGTCTCTTCTCGAGGGGCGACATCGTGATCGCGGCATTGTTCAAGCATGCGTTCATGAGCCTGGTTCAGGTACGTGAGCATGATCACGCCAATCTCCACGGCCACACCGGCCAGGGCAATGACACCGACGCCCACGGCGACCGAGAAGTTATATCCCAGAAGAAACAGCAGCCAGAAGCTTCCAACCATCGCCAGGGGCAGCGTGACCATGATGATGACCACCTCCTGAAGGCGCTGAAAACTCAGGTACAGCAGCAGCATAATGAGCACGAGCGTCAGGGGCACAACATAGGTGAGCTTGGCCTTGGCTCTCTGCATGTACTCGTATTGGCCGGACCAGCTGATGGAATAGCCAGCAGGCAGGTCCAGTTCCTCGCGGACTGCCTGTTGCGCGCGCTTCACATAGGTGCCCACGTCCACGTCGGCAATATCAACGTAGACCCATCCGTTCAGGCGCGCATTCTCGGTCTTGATGACCGGCGGGCCATCCTCGACACGGACATCGGCGACGGCCCCAAGGGCGATACGCTCACCGGCTGGAGTGACAATCGGCAGTTGCGCCAACTGCTCCGGCGTGTTCCTGTAGTCCTGCGGGTAACGCAGATTGATCGGATACCGTTGCCGCCCCTCCACGGTCTCACCGATGTTGCGGCCGCCAACGGCCGTGGCCACCACCTGCTGGATGTCGTCGATATTGAGCCCGTAACGGGACGCATCGTCACGGCGGATGTCAGCGGTGATATAACGTCCACCGGCGACCCGTTCCGCATAGACTGATTCCGTGCCGGAGACGTCCTCCAGGATGGTCTCCAGATCAGAGCCAATGGACTGGATCTGCGACAATTCCGGGCCCGAGACCTTAATCCCCACCGGCGTCTTGATGCCCGTCGCGAGCATATCAATCCGTGTCGAGATCGGCATAACCCAGGCGTTGGTGACCCCCGGAACCTGAACACGATTGTCCAACGCCTCCTTGAGTTTCTCTTTCGTCATTCCAGGCCGCCACTCTGAGCGGGGCTTGAGGCTGATAGAGGTCTCAATCATGGTCAGGGGGGCGGGATCTGTCGCCGTATCCGCGCGGCCCACCTTACCGAAGACGGTATCGACTTCGGGTATGGTTCGGATGAGTTTGTTCGTTTGCTGCAACAGCTCCCGCGCCTTGCCGATCGAGATGCCCGGGTGGGTGGTGGGCATGTACATGAAATCACCCTCGTCCAGCGGTGGCATGAACTCGCTGCCAATCTGGCTGACCGGCCAGAAGCCGACAACGGTTACCAGCAGGGTGGCGAGAATGGTGCTTTTGGGATAGCGCAGCACCGTTTTCAGCAAAGGCATATAACCGGCGACCAACAGCCGGTTCACCGGGTTACGGTGCTCAGGCATAACCCTGCCGCGGATGAAATAGCCCATGAGAACCGGCACCAGCGTAACCGCCAGGGCAGCGGAGGCGGCCATGGCGTATGTCTTGGTGAAAGCCAGGGGCGCGAACATGCGCCCCTCCTGGGCCTCCAGGGTGAATACCGGCATGAAGCTCACGGTGATGATCAGCAGGCTGAAGAACAGCGCCGGACCGACTTCGCTGGCCGCATCAGCAACGACCCGCCATCGGTTTTCCCGGGTGAGCGGCGTTCGCTCCATGTGCTTGTGCATGTTCTCAATCATCACAATGGCACCATCGATCATGGCCCCAATGGCAATGGCAATGCCGCCCAGCGACATGATGTTTGCGTTGATGCCCTGGAGATACATGACGATGAACGCGGTCAGGATGCCCACTGGTAAGCTGATGATTGCGACCAGTGACGAGCGCACATGGAACAGGAAAACCATGCAGACCAGCGCGACGACGAGAAACTCCTCGCCAAGTTTATGCCAGAGCGTGTTGACGGCACGCTCGATCAACCCCGAGCGGTCGTAGACGGGCACCACCTCAACCCCCTCGGGCAACCCCTTTTCCAGCTGATTGAGCTTCGCCTTGACGCCGTCTATGGTCTTCTGGGCGTTTTCGCCGTAGCGCATGACCGCAATGCCGCCCACCGTCTCGCCATTGCCATTCAACTCTGCCACCCCACGGCGCATCTGTGGGCCTTCGCGAATATTGGCAATATCCCTGAGACGGACCGGCGTCCCGTTGTCGTTCATCCCCAGTGGCACGCTGGCCAGATCGCCCACACTCTGGATATAGCCGGTGGCGCGAACCATGTATTCAGCCTCGGCCATTTCCACCACGGAGGCGCCGATTTCCTGGTTGCCCTGCTGAATGGCGTTCTGTACGTGTTGCAGCGGTATGTCGT
This sequence comes from Halospina sp. K52047b, assembly GCF_008709855.1. Lineage (NCBI taxonomy): Bacteria > Pseudomonadati > Pseudomonadota > Gammaproteobacteria > Halospina > Halospina sp. K52047b. The sequence goes on from NZ_VYJH01000006.1 coordinate 150,152, forward strand.
AGGCACGCAGTTTGTCCGGCTCCACCTCGACCTGGTACTGCTTGACCATGCCCCCAACTGTGGCCACCTCCGAAACGCCTGGGACAGTCTGCAGTTCATACTTGAGGAACCAATCCTGCAGGGAGCGCAAGTCGCTGAGGTCATGCTCGCCACTGCGATCCACCAGTGCATACATGTAGACCCAGCCCACGCCGGTGGCATCCGGCCCCAACTGCGGTTTGGCGGCATCCGGCAACTCCGGGGCCACCTGGCTGAGGTACTCAAGGACCCTGGAGCGGGCCCAGTACATCTCCGTATCGTCATCAAAGATCACATAGACGTACGAGTCCCCAAAGAACGAATAGCCACGAACGGTCTTGGCGCCCGGCACGGACAGCATGGCGGTGGTCAGGGGGTACGTGACCTGATCCTCGACCACCTGCGGCGCCTGGCCTGCATAGTTTGTCTTGATGATGACCTGGACATCGGACAGATCCGGCAGAGCATCCACCGGGGTGTTTTTCAGGGAGAACAGCCCCCCGGCAACCAGCAAGAGGGTCGCCAGCAGGACCAGGAAACGGTTATAGACGGACCATCGGATAATCGACTCAATCATGTCCGCCCCCGTTCTCCGAGTGGTCCATGGACTTCATCGCACCGTCGCTCTTGCCCTTGCCCTGATCGGGAGTCGCCTTAGGGCCGTGATGCATCCGCTGGAAGTCCGAGGTCTTGCTGGACTCGGAATCCAGCAGGAATTGCGCGGAGGTTACAATGCGATCGCCCGCCTTCAGTCCGTTCAGGATTTCCGCTTTGTGAGTGCCAACACGCCCCAACTTGACTTCAACAGATTTGAATCGCCCTTCTCCCATCGCAAGGACTGCGCGGTTCTGATGACCGGTGCGGATCAGCGCCTCCCGGGGGATCAGGAGAGTCTGTTCCGCGCTCTGCTGGTGGATGGCCAGTTGCGCGAACATATTGACTTTCAGGCGTTGCCCCGGGTTATCTATCCGGGTGCGAAACCGCAGGGTGTTGGTGGTCTCGTCCAGGCTCGGGTAGATGTAGTCGACGCGCCCCTCCCAGCTTTGGCCGGGAAGGTAGTTGGAGGTCATGGTGACCGGATCGCCCACCTCGATGCGTGCGCCATCGCTTTGAAATACCTCGCCCACGACCCACACCTCGTCGAGGACGCCGATGGACATGACGGTTCTGGATGGCTGGATGAAGAAACCCTCACGCACATTCAGGTTATCAACCACGCCGGATTGCGGCGCATTGATGGTGATGGTCTGGAACACCCTGCGCTTATCGCGGATGGTCTCGATCGTTTCTTCCGGCACGTTCAGCGCGCGCAGGCGCCGGGCAGAAGCCTGAACCATATTGTCGTTACCCCGCTTCAACGCCAAAAGGAATTCCTCCTGGGCGTTAACCAGGGTCGGCGAGTAAATCTCGTACAAGGGGGCACCCCGGGTTACCGGGTCACCTTCCGCCTTGACCATCAGCCGCTCGATCCAGCCCTCAACCCTGGAATGGATATGCACAGCCTGGTCTTCGTCGTACTGCACATAGCCCACCGTATTGATTTCGCGACGGAAACGGCCTCTTTCCGCCTTGCCGGTGCGTACCCCGAGGTTGTTGACGACATCCGGAGAGATTCTAACGGTCCCCGGGCTTGCCTCTGAGCCTTCCCCCTCCTCGTAGACCGGCACCAGGTCCATGCCCATGGGGGACTTGCCGGGTTTATCACGCTTGTAGTTGGCGTCCATGGGCGCTACCCAGTAGAGGGGTTCACCCTTGCCCGCATTCGGGGCGTCGTCATCGCTCGCCGCCCCCGCCCCGAACCAGGCATAACCACCGGCGCCGAAAACGCCACCGAGGACAAGCAATGCAATGATGGAAAATGACTTATTCATGATGACCTCCCTGCGCCACTTGTGATGCTTCGGCACCACTGAGCAGATAATTGATCTGGGCCCTGACTTTTCCCCGTGCCACGTCGATGGCAAGGGCTTCGATCTTGGCGTTGAGTTCGTCGATGCGGGCCCGGACCGCCTCGGCGAAATCGCCATCATCATTGTTGTAGGCGGTGAGGGCCGCTTCGGCCTGCTCCTGCATCTGCGGCAGCAGGCGTTGGCCGTAGAGTTCGACGCGGTGGTTGAGCTGTTTCAGTTCAGCGCTGGCCGTGTCGAGCTTGGCTCTCAATGAGCGCAGCCGCAGTGTTTTGTCGGTTTTCACCGCCCCCTTGCGGGCAATGGCGGCGTTCAGTTGCGAGTCCTGACGTTTGCTGGTGAAAATGGGAAGATCGAAGGTCACGCCCACCGAGAAAAGGTCGGCGCGGTCGGCGCCACCAGGGGCGCGATCGCGGTAGCCGTAGCTGGCGGTTACGCCCCATTCCGGCCAGTATTTCTGGCGGGCCAGATCGGCTTCGTTGGAGGCCACAGAAACGCGCTTATCCAATACACGTATCTTTGGATGGTTCAACAGCGTATCGGTTACCGCCCGATTCGATGCATTTGACAGAACCACCTGAGGACCCGGGTATATCGCTGAAGACTCCGGCAGCGCACCAATCAGGCTGCGTTCGGCGGCCTGCTGTCCAATCCACTCGCCTAATCGGCGCCGCGCGGCTGCCTCACGACGACGGAGGGTACTTAACCGGTCTTCCAGCCGGGTCAACTCCAGCTGCGCCCGCACCACGTCCTGTTGCCTGGCCTGGCGCAGGGCCGAGCCATAGTTGGATTCGGCAACATCCACCAGCTGTTCGAAAAGATTCCGGTCACGTTCAATCAATTCGATACTGTTCTGCGCCTCGTAGGCGGTCAGCCATAGTCTGCTTACAATCAGCCTGACCCGTGCGCGGCGCTCACTGCGCTGTATCGCCTGCTCATCAGCCTGCAGTTTTTTTCCATGCCGCTTGAGCTCGAGTGTATCGCCCCGCGGGAACATCTGCGTGACACCGACACTGAACTGCGTCATGGCCTCCTGATTGAAATCGAAGGAATCCACCGGCAGATTGCGCGCGGTTACGGAAACTCGCGGATCAGGCAGGGTGCCGGCCGATATGCTTTCAGCCTGATAGGCTCTTTCACGGTCTCTACTGGCGTCGAGCCAGGGGTCACCGCCCTGTGCCTTTTTGATTGCTTCCTTCAACGGCAGGCCTTCGTCCGCGGCCGCGAGGGAAGCCAACGAAACCGAGACGAGGAAGGTTATCGTTAGCGCCTGGTATAATCGAACTTTCATGATTGGTGTCACTCCACTGGGCGCCAGCCCTGACCCTGTGTCAGCCCTGGCGACAACCGATGTCTGCCGTGCCCACGGACAATCCGTGCGGTGGCCCTACCGATTAAAAGGAGTGTGCTTTGGGAGGTCGGAGTTCAGAACCGAGGTCAACGTGGACCTGATTAACGGAGTACCGTTCAATGGCGACGAGGTTGGATTGAGGGGCAAGCGGGAAGGTCATTGACAGGGCACAGGCCACGCAGCTCATGCAACACTCGCCCGAGTCCTGCATCTCATGGCAATCGGGCTGCGCTGAAGAGCCGTCGCGAAGCTCGTCCCGGGTGTCAGAGCCCCCACAATCCATCTGCTGGTGCAGGTCAGACTGCATGCCCCCCATTGAAACAGCCCCCATCGTCGCCGCTCCCCCAACAGCAGGAGCCAGTACGATGAGGGCCATAAGGAAGATGTAGAGGCATTGCCCGTAAGGTTTCATAGGTGGGAGTTACCACCCACGGAGCGGGAGCCCCAATCACTTTCCCAACTTGGCTCAGTGCGCATGATCATGCCCTCCGTGGCCTTCAGGTGCGGTATCCTCACTGTCGTCCTGCGCCGAATCCTGTGCCGATCCATCAGGTCCAGAACCGTCACTTCGGCCACTGTCAGACGTATCAGAGGATCCCGATCCTTCGCCCTGCACCCCCTCTGGAAGGCGCTCAACACCAAGACCGTGCCGGTACACGTTTTCCGCGCCGAGGTATGCGGTAACCCCAACCGCCACCGTGGTGAGCAACAGAGCAATGGTAAGAATCACTCCCGCCCCACGGGCACGGAATCGATCCAGCCAGGCGACCAGGACGGCAACCGCGACCAGGGCGGCAACCACCCAGGCTGCCGTCATATGGCGCTGCATCGCCGCATGGCCCGCCCCATCATGGGCGACGGAATTGTAGGCCAGGTACCCCGTCGCCAGGGTTGGGATCAGCAACAGGGCACCCAGGCCCAGATTCCAGCGGGCCGCCGACGTTACACGCTCCCCTGCCCTGTCCGGAAGAACAAAGCCGAGCAGGAAAAAGGCCGTGGCCATACTGAGCAACGCTATCGGAAAATGAACCCATATCGGGTGCCAGTTGGGTACGACCTCAATCATCATCCAATCCCTTTAAAGCGTGTTATTTCTCGAGCGACTCACGCTCCATCATCTGTTGCATCATGCCCTGCATCATCTGCATGTGCTGTTCCATGCGCTGCATGCGTTGTTCCATGGGCATGTCGGATTGCTTGGAACCGCCTTCCTTCCGGTGTGCCATGCCACCATGCATCTCCTGCATCGCGCCACGCATCGTCTTCATGTGTTCCTGCATGAGTTCACGACGTTTCTCGGGATCCTTCGTCTCCCTCGCCTGCTGCATTTTCTCGTGCATTCGCTGCATGCGCTCCGGCATGTGTTCACCACTCATCATACCCATGCTGGAACCCTGACCCTGGCCCATCCGGCCATCCTTTTCGACTCCGTCATGTGTATGGCCCTGTTCGGCGATTGCTGGACTAACAGCAACGACCGTCAGAAGCATCAAAGCGAATAGCTTTCTCATCCCTAATCCTCTCTTTCTCTGATTGATTGCAAAACCGGGATCAGACATCTCACCCCGACAATCCTTATCTAACCATATGAAACTGAGCTGAAACTGATTACTGTGAACAGTTAATAGCATTACAACGAAATCCGTTCCGGCAACTCGACTCGAACCAGAAGCCCTCCTGCCTCACTGACATCAAACGCCATCCAGCCGCCATATCGACGAATAACATCCTGCACAATGGCAAGCCCCAAACCGTGACCGGGCGCCTGCTCATCCAGCCGCTGACCACGCTGCCCGAGTGCCGGTACCCGATCCGGCGATACCCCCGGACCATCGTCGCTAACCTCAATGACCAGCCCCGCTTCATCCTCCCGCAACGAGAGCGTTACACGCTCCTTTGCCCATTTCCCTGCGTTATCCAGTAGGCTGCCGAGCACCTCGTTCAGGTCATATTCCTCGACCGGCCACTGGCGCTCGTCAGCCAGGACGGTTTCGAGTTCGAAGTCCTTATCCGGATAGAGCTGACCCAGCATCCAGATCAACTCCCGTGCCTGACTGACGGGGGTTCCCCCTTTGCCGGCCTGGGCGCCGGCAAACCGGCTGCGGCGCATTTCGGTCTCAAGCTGCCCGTCCAGTTCCGAAAGGCGCCGGGCCAGTTGCTGTCGCATGCTCCAATCCAGGTGCTGTTCGCGCTCCTCAAGTACCTGCCGGACTGCGGTAATCGGCGTCTTGATACTGTGGGACAGGTTGGCCAGCGCCTCTCGAGAACGGATCAGACGCTGATCAAGGGTGTCCAGAAGTTGATTCAGCTGCCGCACAAGCGGCCGGAACTCCTCCGGCGTCTCAATATCGAGACGCTCCCGGGTGCCCTGCTGCAATTCCTTCAACGCCGTCTTCAATGTCGCAACAGAGGCCAGGGACAGACGAATAGCCACCCATATCACCAGAACAAGCAGACCCAGCAGGACTGCGGAAACCGCGCCTGTCCAGATATGCAGTTCACGCTGACTCGCGTTGACGCGGGAGAGTTCTTCAGCAACGACAATGATGCCTTCCCGATCCCCCAGATCGACCGTCTGACGGTAAGCGAGATAGTCAGAAATCGTCTCCGAGGAGGCGGTCTGGCGGATAAACCCTGTCCGGTTTTCATCGAGATGAGGGGAAAGCAGTGGCCTCCAGGGGGCGAGACTGACGTATCGTCGGGATCCTACGCGGACAGCGAAGGCGTGGTGAAAAACCTCCTCGAAATAATCGCCGGTACTCAGTGCATCAACACGGCCATCTGCTTGATTGATGCGGTGTGCCAGAAAGTTGGCCTCTTCCCTGAGGCGATCCTCCACAAAGCTTCGCGCCATGCGCTCCAGAAGCGCTCCATGGATAATCCATGCGGCCCCCATCAGCGCGATGGCCGCGGGGAGCAGCACGATCAGGAGCGTGCGCCGGATGGAGCGGTTGAGGTCAATCCACGGCATTGAACATATATCCCTGGCCACGACGCGTCACAATGGCATCCTGGCCCGCCAGCTTACGGAGCCGGCGGACATAGGCCTCAATCGCGTTATGGCTCGGACTTTCATCCAAATTGTAGACCTGTTCCAGAAGCTTTTCCTTGGAAAACAGCTGGCCCGGCCGGCTCATCAGACACCGCAGCAGGCGGAATTCCGTTCCCGTCAGTGCGTGTTCTTCCCCATCCGGCGTCACCAGGAACTGGCGGTTCTCATCCAGCCTGAATCTGCCGGCCGAGAGGACTGAATCAACCCGTCCCTCGCTTCGACGGATCAGCGCATCAAGGCGCGCCAGCAGTTCCTCGTTCTGAAAGGGTTTGGCCAGGTAATCGTCGGCGCCCGCCTTGAGACCACTCACCTTATCCTGCCAATCACCTCGGGCGGTGAGGATCAGTACCGGCATGGTCAGTCCGCGCGAGCGCCATTCCCTGAGCACGTCCAGGCCATTGCCGTCCGGCAGGCCCAGATCCAGCACCACAACGCGATAGTCTTCCTGCCGGCCAAGCTGGGCCGCGCCCGATGCCGTGGCAATAGCATCCACACTGAAGCCCGCCGCCGACAGCTGTCGTTGCAGGCTGTCGGCAAGCAGGCTGTCATCTTCAACCAGCAGCAGTCTCATCGCCTTCCTTCAGAACCACCAACGCACACCAGCCACCAGTGATGTCTTCTCCGTGTCCTCGCCTTCCGCACGGGTCAGATCCGCCGTATCACCGTACTGATCCTGCCACCGCACGCCGACGTAAGGGGCGAATTCACGGGTCAGTTCATAGCGAAGACGCAGTCCCAGGGTGAGGCCATTGAGCCCTTCACCGACACCGAACTCCGGCACCTCGTCAAAGGCATAGCTGGTTTCCGCGCGGCCCTGGAGAATCAGGCGCTGCGTGAACAGCCAATCGTACTCGCCCTCGAATTCGGCCACTGCGTCGCCATCCTCACTGACGCGAAGCCCCGTGTCCACCTCAAACCAGTAAGGGGCCAGTCCCTGGAAACCGACCACGGCGGAAGCCCGGTCTCTGTCCGGTCCCGGTCCGAAGGTGCTCTGGTAGCCAAGCCCGGCCTTAGCCTGCCAGTAAGCGCTGAAGCCATAGCCGTACTGGACATCAAAGCTTTCCACTTCACCACCATCGCCCCCCGAAACCAGGGCCTCACCCTCGGAGTCGACCACCAGCCGGTGGGTGTCACCGCCCCACCAGGCCTGGCCCTCCCAGGCGAAAACATCCTCGTCATCGCCGTTCTGGTATTCAAAACGGTCCATCAGAAGCTGACCATAGGCAACATCGTCGTGAACGGGGAGCGACCAGTCCGATTGCGCCCGCGGACCCACGCCCTGAGCGAACGCACCGATGGCCGGCATCATCAGGCCCAGGATCACCAGGGCCGTGGAACCATGTTTAACAGCCATGTTTTTCCTCCTGTTCTGAGCACTCATTGAACGGACACCACGCGGAACATACCCGCTTTCATGTGATAGAGCAGGTGGCAGTGGAAGGCCCAGTCACCTTTATGTTGCGGCGTAATCTGTGCCGAGATCATCTCCCCCGGCTTAACCAGCAGCGTGTGCTTGCGGGGCCGGTAACCGTCATTGCCCGTCTCCAGTTCCATCCACATGCCATGGAGATGGATGGGGTGATCCATCATGGTGTCATTGACCAGGATCAGGCGCAGACGCTCGCCGTAGCCGAATGGAATGGGGCCATCCACCTCCGAGAATTTCTGCCCGTCGAAGGACCACATGTAACGCTCCATGTTCCCCGTGAGGTGCAGCTCCACCTCGCGCTGTGGAGCGCGTTCATCCGGCCAGGCATGCAGGCCGCGTAGCTGGTCATAGGTCAGTACCCGATGATCCACATGCTCGAAGCCCACGCCGGGGTCATCCAGTCTCGGCCTCGGGTCCATTGCCACCATGGCAGCACCGGCGCCGTGATTATCCGGGCCGTGGGAGATCTGGCGATCCGCCACCGGGGGCTCCCCGCCGTTGCCGTGCATGGCCCCGTCCATACGACCACCGTCCTGGTGCATACCATCCATTCCGTTCATGGAGCCATGATCCATTCCGCCATCACCGTGACCCGACATGCCCATGGCGGCCATGCCCCGCTCGGTACGCGGATAGAGCTCCGGTACGGGCGCTTCCATGCCCTCGCGCACGGCCAGGGTGCCACGGGTAAATCCTGAGCGATCCTGGGACTGGGCAAAGAGGGTATAGGCCTCGTCCCGCGGCTCGACGATAACGTCATAGGTCTCAGCCACACCGATACGGAACTCATCGGTCTCCACCGGCTCTACCTTCTGGCCATCAGCCTCTACGACCGTCATCGGGAGTCCGGGAATACGCACATCAAAGATGGACATGGCCGAGGCATTGATCACGCGCAGGCGCACCTTCTCGCCCGGCTCAAACAGGCCGGTCCAGTTGTCATTCGGCGACATGCCATTCATCAGGTAAGTGTACTCGGCGCCCGTCACATCCAGAATGTCCCTCGGGGTCATGCGCATGCGGCCCCACATACCGGCCTTCTCCCAGGCGCCACTCCAGCCGAGATTGGCCACATCCTCAAAGAAGTCGGCCACCGTCCGCCGGTTGTAGTTGTAGTAGCCTTCCGCCACCTTGAGGTTACGCATGACCTCCGACGGATCATTGAAAGTCCAGTCAGAAAGGACGATCACGTATTCACGGTCATACTCGAATGGCTCGGGCTCCGCCGGATCCACGATCAGGGGACCGTAATGCCCCAGCTGTTCCTGGAGACCGGAGTGGCTGTGATACCAGTAAGTGCCACTCTGGCGAACCGGATAACGGTATTCGAAGGTCTCGCCCGGCGCGATGCCCGCAAAGCTCACCCCCGGCACGCCATCCATTTCAAAGGGAAGCAGGATGCCGTGCCAGTGGATGGAGGTGGGCTCATCAAGCTTATTGGTTACCCTAAGCACCGCTTCACGACCCTCGCGAAGACGGATCAATGGGGCGGGCAGCGAGCCATTGACCGTAATCGGCTGAGCACTTGCGCGCCCGTCGATCGTCAGCGGGGTGCGGTCAATAGTCAGCTCGTAAATGTCCGAATTGCCCTCGGTTCGGCGTGTAAGCTCCTGGTTGCCGGTCAAGCCCAAGGCATAACCAGGCAACAGGCTGCCAAGTCCGACCATCAGGCCCATGGAAGTCCCGGCCCTGATTATGTCCCGGCGCGAGAGTGAGCGCCGGTTGGGATACGGATGATTGGTCATGATCAACTCCCTAAATTCCCCTGAATCTGAAACATGCTGTTGATGTTGAAGTCGGCATCATTGCACACCAAGCTGACATCAAACTGACGAGCTTTTTTCGATCCCTGTCAGCGTGAGTTCAGTTTCCGACGTTAGGCTCGACAGTCGCTCAACACCTTACAGCCAACCAGTACCCCCGATGACAACTGGTTGCGTTGATGATCGAAGGACGTCGGAAGAGGATATTGGATATGAGCGCAGATCATGCGGGTCACGCTGGCCACGCAGGGCACATGCCCACCAGCGGGCGGGGCATGGCCATTTCGGCCTGGCTTACCGGCATCTATTTTGTCATGGAAATGGGAATCGGACTCTGGACCGGTTCCGTTGCCGTTATTTCCGACGCCTTTCATACCTTCTCGGCGGTGGGCGGTGTTCTGGTAGCCATTCTGGCCGCCCGACTGGCACGCCGTCCCTCGGACGAAGACCGGAGTTTCGGTTGGTACCGCGCGGAGATCATAGGGGCGCTGGTGAACGGTGGCTTTCTGCTGGGCATGGCGCTGATTGTGATCGTCATGGGAGGATTCCGCCTGGCCGACCCGATTGAGCTGCCACCAGGCCCCATGCTCTGGGCTGCTGCGGGTGGCCTGGTGACGGAGTTCATCTCGCTTGGCCTCATCTGGAAGCAGAGCCGTACTGACATAAACGTCAAGGGCGCTCTGTGGCACATCATCCAAACCTTTGTCGGCAGTCTGATCATCATCGTGGCCGCCCTGGTCATTCATTTCACCGGGTTCCTGTTGATTGACCCGCTTCTTGGGATGGCCTTCGGCTTTGTCCTGCTCTGGGCCAGCTGGGGCATCCTCGGGGAGGCTATGCACCTGCTCATGGAGGGCACCCCTGCGGATATCAGCCTCGCCCAAGTGGTTCGCAAACTGGAAGAACTCGAAGGCGTTAGCAATGCACACCATGTCCATGCCTGGGCACTCACCAGTGGGCGCTATGTATTCTCCGGGCATTTGCGCACGAGCAACGGAGCGGATTCACAGTCGGTGCTCAAAGAGGCCCACGAGCTCCTGAAATCCCAGTTCGGATTCTTTTTCGTCACCCTTCAGGTCGAAACCGCCTGCCTGGACGAATCGGGTGCCGAAGACATTGATGTGACCCGGATCGACGGACATCGGAACTCATGATGAGAACCGCGCTTCTACTGTTTGTGATCACGCTTTCCGAAGCAACCATTGGTGTCTTCGTGAAGCTTACGGATGACCGAATCCCGATCCAGACACTGAACTTCTATGCGCTGACATTCGCCGCCATCTTTCTGATGGTGGCCATGCCCCTGGCGACAGGCGCCCGCCTGCGTTTTCCCAGGGGAAACATGAAGGACACCGCGATCATCGGCCTGCTGATCGCGCTTCAGATCAGCGTCTTCAACTTCGCCATGACCGTCGCGCCCATCGCGAACGTGGTGATTTTCTGGAGTATTGCTCCTTTTTTCACCTTTATCTTTTCCTGGCTGTTTCTGGGCGAGAAGGCCAAAAGGAACTACATCCTGATCTTTGCCCTGGCCATCATTGGCATCGTGCTGGCCAAACCGCTGGAAGGCGGCCACATACTGGGCAACCTGGTGGCACTGGCGGATGGCGCCGTATATGCGGCCATGGTGACCTATATGCGTTATGAGGGGAAAAGCGAAACAGGCAACGATATCGCCTGGTCCATGCTGGCCGGCGCCGTCATTCTGTCGCCTTTTCTGGTCCTGTTCGGCCCCGGTGATATCACTGGGTCCATCCATTACGAATCGCTGGGATTGGACCTGCCGATCATGCTCTGGGCTCTGTGCCTGGGGGTGGTATCCACAGGATTTGCCTACTTCGGTATCTCGATCGTGTTGAAAACGCTGAACGCCAATACCTATGCGCTGGTGGACATCATCGTCTCGCCCGTAGTGGCCACGACCCTGGGCTATCTGATCTTCAGTGAAGTGCCGGCGCAGGGCATGATCTATGGTGGCGCGTTACTATTGGGAGCAGGTTTCTGGCTGACCCGGGAGATGTCACGCGGAATGGGCCAGCGAGCCGTCCATCCCTGTCAGTGTGCATGAATCCGCCCACTGGCGTGGCCCTGCGGCGGCTCACGGCAACAACACAGGCAACTCGCCACGGACTCCAATGGCGATTGGCCAAAGGCGTTTTCCAACGTTCGGCGCACCAGGCAGTGCGCCCAAAAGGCTGTTACAACGCAAACTGGTTCACCCCGGCTAGCTGGAGGATCCGGCTGTCGGATTCTGGAAAAGGAGGATAGCGAATATGGAACACGTAAACAGCACCACATCATTACGCATCGCCGCCTTGGGCAATAGCCTCTCACTCCTGCTGGCGATCACCTATCTACTGTGCGTGGGCTTCGGCATGCTCGCTCCGGAGGCTCTGCGCATGTATGAGGCATGGGCACCGCTGTTACCCGGGTTTGAATGGCTCACCTGGTCCGGCTTTTTCATTGGCCTGGTAGAGGCTTATCTCTACGGCTGGTATCTGGCCGTGGTGTTTGTCCCGTTGTACCGCTGGTTCTCGAAAAGTGAATGAAGGACAGGCCGGGCCAGGACGTGACCAATACGGACCGCGGCACGAATCGTTTGGTCGATTCCACGGGATCGCCTCTGCAATAGTGCAAAAACTTCCATTTCCCTAAGGGTTTGCGAATTGGACGGAAAGCTCAAACAACAACTGAAAGCCTACGCCCAGCTTTTTGTTGGCATGGCGCTGTTCGGCACCGGCACTCCTGCCGCCAAGGTGGTATCGGATGCCTTTCCAATTTTTCTTGGGCCATTTCTCCGCCTGACAATAGCAGCCTTGGCTCTGACGCCTTTCCTGGTTGTCTATCGGCACCGTCTGCCACGGATCTCCGGTTCAGACTGGATCAAGATTGTCATCATCGGCGGCATCGGGATCGTTGCGTTCACGTTCTTCCTGCTCACCGGCATGCAACAGGTGAACGGGGTGGTAGGCTCGGTCGTAATGAGCCTGAGCCCCGCCACAATGGCCACAGCGGCCGTGCTTTTCATGCATGACCGCATGGGATGGCGCAAGACTCTTGCCGTTGCCCTGGCCGTCGCCGGCGTGCTCGTGATCAACGTATCGGGCCAGGCCATTCAGTCTTCCGGCTGGGCTCTGATCGTGGGTAGCGTGCTGGTATTCTGTGCCGTGGCCAGCCAGACACTATACTCGATACTCGGCAAGCAGCTTATCAAGGACCTGCGCCCCACTGTGGCCCTGCCGCTCATCGTATGGGTCGCGACATTGCTGTTCGCCGGCCCTGGACTGTATCAAGCCACAAGTTTTGACTTCTCCACGCCTTCTCCAAACGAGTGGCTCGGGCTGGTCGTCTGGGGCATGGGCCCGCTCGCGGTCGGCACTTTGATCTGGTTCCGCGGGCTAAGCCAGGTGTCGGCAAGCACAGCATCGGGTTACATGAGTGCCATGCCTGCGAGTGCTTTAACACTTTCCTATTTTTGGCTCGGTGATGCGTTCCACCCCGTTCACTTGGTGGGTTTTGCGTTGGTCTTCACAAGTATCGGACTTGTAACCTGGGCGCATCGCATCAAGGAGGCGGATCAGGAGCAGGTAGAACGCGCAGTGGATAGCTGCAACTGTGCCCTGCCCTCCTGACCCCCGCAGTGTCTGCCGCAGTACCAATGGATGCCCTATGGGGCATCCAATCTGAATGGTTGTCACTCCCATGACCACCGTAAGGCCGGCCGCGCGCTCCCAAAAAATACAACCTGAGCGGCGTCGACTCTGCACACCTGTGCTGATGCCGGGCGATGAGCCGTTCCAGCTCTTCACCGAGGGCGACCCATTGTACGACGCCATGATCCGGGCTATCGCCGAGGCCCGGAATGAGGTCGCCATGGAAAGCTATATCTTTGCCGAGGACGAAATCGGCTGGCAATTCGCCGAGGCATTGGCTGCGCGGGCGCGAGCCGGTGTGCGGGTTCGGCTCCACCTTGATGCTGCCGGCTCGCTGTTCTGGGTGTCACGCAGGCTCGACCATTTTCTGCGTACCAGTGACATTGAGCTGCGCTGGTTCCACCGTTGGCACTGGTCACGCCCTTTTCAATACAACCAGCGCAATCACCGCAAACTGCTGGTCGTGGATGGACGAAAAGCCTTTCTCGGCGGTTTCAACATTCATCGGGAAAACTCGAGGAAACTATACGGCGAACGCCGCTGGCGCGACACTCACGTCGCCATGACGGGCCCGCTGGTCCGGCAGGCCCGAAATGCCTACCAGGCGCTTTGGGAAGGCCAGCCTTTCCACAGCGATCTCAACGCGGAACCGCCCAGCGCGGTTGTACTGCCCAACAAGTCACCCGACTGCCAGCACCGACTGCACTGTGTCTTCGCCTCCATGTTTGGCTCCGCCAGGCACCGTATCGAAATGACCACTCCCTATCTCGTTCCCGACGAATGGACCATCAAGGCTCTTGAAAAGGCTGCACGGCGCGGCGTGGCGGTGCGCGTACTGGTTCCGCTCAAGAGCGACATTGCTCCCATACGCTGGATCGCGCAAAGGATCCAGGCGCGCCTGCAGCGCAAGGGCATTCGTGTGTTCGGCTATCGTTCGCGCCTGCTGCACGCCAAGACCCTGACCATCGACAGCGAATGGGCCAGCATAGGTACCGCCAACATGGACTATCGCAGCCTGTTCCTGAACCACGAGCTCAATCTTTGCGCGAGGGCACCTTCACTGGCAGCGGCCCTTGAAAGACAATTCGAGACAGATCTCGCAGAAGCTGAGGAACTCGACGCCAGCTCAGGCCTGCGACTCCCCCTGACTGACCGGCTGCTTGCGCTCCTGGCCTGGGCAGCTCGCCGTTGGCTCTAATCCTGAAAGGAGGACATAAGAAATGGAACACTCTGTCTTTTCCTGGGTCGTGCCTGAACAAACCCTGCTTCAGTGAATCAGGAAGGCGGCCCCGCATATCGCATCGGTTCAGGGGCTTTTACAACGATAAACAACCCGACAATCGTGACCGCTATCCCAACCATCTCGACCAGGCTGAATGTCTCATCAAAAGCAAGTATGCCAACAAGGAGGCCAAACGCAGGGGTCAGAAAGGTGAAAGAATTGAGTTGATTCAAAGGGGCACTGGCCAGCAGAATATTCCAGAGTACGACCATCAACGCCGTAGCTGGAACGGCCAGTACAAACAGCGCTGTCGCGAAGGACCAGGTCCAGTCAATATCAACGCTCTCGCCAAAACTCACAGACGCAATAGCCAGAAAGACTGACCCGATAAGAAGCTGAATACCCATCGCCCAATACACGTCATCAGCACTTGCCTGATATTTCAGCAAGACGTTCCCTACTGCTGTTCCTATCGCACCGCCAAGAACATAGAGCGCTCCTATGAATCGGGAGCCACCAAAGTCCATTTCAGGCATGGCGAGCACCACGACCCCGACAAAGCCGACGAGCAACCCTGCAAACACACGCCCGGTGATAACCTCGTTGATCATAAAGACCGCCAGAACTGCCGCAAATAAGGGTTGTGCATTAGCCAGAACTGTCGCAACACCAGGCCCCAACTTGCCAGCTCCCAGAAACATACCTCCAAGTCCCATGCCGGTATAACTGAACCCTATAACCGCCAATACCAGTAACTGCCGAGGTGAATAGTTGACGCGAGCGCCTGTATATATTGCGATGAGAATCAGACAAGTGCCCGCCAGGAAGGCCCGCAGAGCAGCAAAAAGCAGCGGTGGTGCGTCTGGCAAGCCCACGACGATAAAGGGGAAACAGATCGCCCAGAGAAACGCGACGAGCACCATCCCCACCACTGTACGTATTGATAGTGACTGGCTCACCAACTGCTCAAACCCACGCTTTCTGCCCTGGAACGATGATCTGGTACCTCATCAGTCATTTCGCTGATCTCCCTCGTTGTTGCCATGGCCACCGTGTCCGCCATGCATGAATAGATGTATTAGAGGGCAGGCCAGAAGTATGAGCCAGGGTAAGGCACCAGGAAGATGAACCTTGTACTCACCCCAAAGGAAAAACAGCGCAATAACCGCAAATATCGCCAGTGCAACCTTCAAACGCCCATCCATAACCGTTCCTTTAGTGGGGTATTTTTCGTCAGGCGTAACCTCTTTGTGAGTTGAACACACAAAGCTGAGACAGGGCTGAAACCCACCGGATTTGCGACAATGGACTGGGGGGTGTTACCGCAGTTCCTTCGGGGCGCCTACACCATTGGCTGCCCAAGAAGGGACTGGGCGAACAGCCCAATGATCAGCGTGGCGGAAAGTGTGATCACCACTACGATGACGGGCCATGTGCCTGGTGCAGAGGGCGCTGTCTCGGCCGGCCTGTACATCGGCACAATGATGCGCAGGTACACCGCGAGCGCCAGCACGCTGTTAATGATCGCCACCACTGCCAGCCAGGTGAGCTGGACATCGATGGCGGCAGCAAAGAGCAGGAACTTGCCGACGAAGCCAGCCAGTGGCGGAATGCCGACCAGCGACAGCAGGAAGATCACCATTGCGATTCCCATCAAAGGCCGCGCGCGCCCCAGCCCGCCAAAATCGCTCAGAGTGCGCCCGGTTGCGGCGGCAACGGCGAAAGCGCCGAGGTTCATAGCCGCATAGGCAGCGGCGAAGAGAATGAGCGATGGTAATGCAAGCTCACTGGAGCCCACCGCCACAATGCCCAGAAGGAAATAGCCGGACTGGGCAATCGACGAATAGGCCAGCAGCCGGATGACGTTATCCTGCACCAGCGCCGCGAGATAGCCATAGGTCATGCTCAACACCGCCAGGCCCGCGATGACGACGGTCCAGCCACTTTCCGGGGGCATGGCACGAACCACCTGCGTTAACGCGAACAGCGCACCAACCTTTGGGACCACGGACAGGTAGGCTGCTATCGATAGGGGCGCCCCCTCGTAGGCGTCGGGTGCCCAGAAATGAAACGGAACCAGCGATGCCTTGTAGCCCAGGCCAACAACAACAGCCACGAACCCGAGAATGACGGCCATCGGCATGGTGTCCATGCCCGGAAGATCCGCAAGCAGCGTGGAGCCGGACGCGCCAAACCAGTACGTCAGGCCGAAAATCATGATCGCCGTGGTGACCGAAGCGAACACGAAGAATTTCATTGCCGCTTCGGTAGCCGGGTCGGTGTCCGGATAGGCAACCAGGGCAAAGGTGGCTAGACCGGTCAGCAGTGTACCCAGCACCAGGAACATGGTGTCCCCTGCCCCCGCCAGCGCCAGGGCGCCCAGGGTGGCAAAGCACAACAGGCTGTAGACCGTGCCCTCTCGCGCGGAGCCCGCTACATCCACACGTGCCAGCAGTATGGAAAGGGCTGTAGCGGGCAGCAGAACAAGCTTGGCCCAGACACTGAGCCCATCGATCCGGAAGCTGCCGCCGAAAACGGTTGTGTCCGTGCCTACCAGGCGCAGGGTCAGCCCCGTGGCAACGAGCAGACCGATGACGGCGACGGCCATTGCCGCCCGGGGCCGACGCAGCATTTCCGCAATCAGCGCGCCGACCGCCGTCAACAGGACGGCGATCTCCGGAATCAGTAATGCGAGGTCACGAGCCATTACAGCACCAGCGCCGATGTGGTCCGGTGAATGATGGCCAGCACCCAGGACGGCACCACACCAGTGGCGACAGCGAGCACCAGCAGCGGCGCCACGGCAAGCAGTTCCCGCCCACTCAGATCCGGCATGGCATGCCAGCGCTCCCGGGGCTCACCCAGAAAGGTTTCACGGAGTGCCTTGAGAAAGGTCCCGGCGATAATGGCAATTCCCAGAATCACGACCACCGCGACGGGAACGGTACCCAGGGTAGCGAGAAATATCTGGAATTCAGCGGGGAAGTGCGCCAGCCCCGGCAGGCCCAGGGACGCAAAAGCGGCCAGGGCAAAGGACCAGCCAAGCAGCGGGACCGTTTTGAGCAGCCCCCCGAACTCGCCCATTTCACGGGTATGGGCACGATCCTGAATCATGCCCACCAGCAGGAACAGGGCGCCGGTGACCAGGCCGTGACTGAACATCTGCAGCACGGCGCCGTCCAGAGCAACAGCACGCACCGAGGGGTCCAGAGTCAGCGCGGCTGCGGCGACAGCGACGATCACGTAGCCCATGTGGTTGACCGAGGTATAGGCAACCAGGCGCTTGAGATCCGTTTGCGCCAGGGCGGCAAAGGCGCCGTAAAGCGCGCTGACGACACCAATGACCAGCACAACCAGGCCCGCCTGGTGGAAAGCCTCGGGGGTCATCTGCAGGGCGAAGCGGACGAGGCCGTAAGTGCCAAACTTCAGCATGATGCCCGCCAGGATGACGCTGCCGACGGTCGGCGCCTGAACATGGGCGGCGGGCAGCCAGGTGTGCAGCGGCACAGCAGGAATCTTGACCGCGAAGGTGATCAGCATGGCGACCAGCGCCCACATGGCAGCCGCCCCTTCCAGTGGTGGGTTGGCAATCCAGGCTCGCATATCAAAGCTGGGCTCGGGGCTGCCCAGGTAAAGCCCAAGGATGGCGAGTAACAACGGCAGGCTGCCCAGCAGCGTGTAAATAAAGAACATGAGTGCCGCGCGTTGCCGATCCTCATGCCCCCACCCGGCGATCATGAAATACATTGATACCAGTGAGACTTCGAAGAAGACATAAAACAGAATCCCGTCGAGGGCGGTAAAGGTTCCGATTGCCGTGGTCTCCAGAAGCAGGGCCAGGGCCAGGTAGGCGCGCGGGCGATCGCGAAGCGACGACGCGTAGATGAACGAAACCAGGAACAGCACGGCACTCAGCAGCACTAACGGCAGGCTGATGCCATCAACCCCGACCCGGTAGGCGGCGCCGATGGCCGGCATCCATTCCAGCTCTTCGACCTGGGAAAAGCCAGCCCCACTCACACCCTGCAGCCACATGGCGAGAGCGCCGACCAGGGTCAGGGCGGCACTGGCAATCGCTATGCCGTGCACCGTCCGCGCCGCCGGTTTCGGCAAACACAGAATCAACAGGGCGCCGGCGAGAGGCAGGAACAGGGTAAGAGATACGAGTGGTAGCATGAGTACGGGTTCCCTCTAGAAACTCAATGAAGCTAGAAACAGGATGACAAGTGTCACAGCGGTGGCTACGGCGCTGATGGCCAGGCTGTGGTGGATCAGGCCGCTCTGCAGGGTTCGCGCCCGCGCGCCCAGGGCGCGCACCCCGGACACCAGGGCGAAGATCAGGCCATCAATACGGCGCTCATCCCCGACCCGCACCAGGTGAGCCACAGCCAGGTTCGTATGACCGACGCCAAGCACGGCCCGATACAGGGACTGTTCAAGGCGCTCACCCCCACGGGCAATAATGAGACCGCCACGGCCGACACCAAGCACGGCCGCATACAGGCGGCCCTCCAAATGTTCACACCCCCTGGCCATGGCCATTGCAGGCCGACCTACCCAGGCCGTCAGCCCACCGCCGACGGCAAGTCCCCGTTGAGCCCACGGATAAACCGGTCCAAGCAGTCGGGGCGCCGAGACAAGCCAGCCCAGCGCCAGGCCGACCACTGCGGCAAGCAGTCCGAGCAGCACGGCGCCAGTGCCTTCAGCTTCCCGGGTGGGCAGATCAAGAATTCCCTCGATGGGCCCAAAAGCCAGCCCAAGGGCAGCGGCCGGGATCACCAAACCCCAGATGCCCGCCCGCATCCAGGCACTACCGGCGACAGCCCCGGTTTTCCCGGAGCCTTGCCACAGCAGGCGCAGGGCCCGGGCCATATAGGTGCCGGTCAGCAGCGTGCCGGCCAGCGCCAGAGGGCCGAGCCAGGCCGCGCCCTGCGCGGACAGGGCAGCGGCGATGACCGCGTCCTTGGAGAAAAACCCACTCAGCGGCGGGATGCCCGCCAGTGCCAGCGCCGCCAACGCAAAGCCGGCAAAGGCCCAGGGCCTCGCGCGGCCAACGCCCTCCAGCCGGTCAAAGCCGGTCCCCTCACGGGCATGCTGGAAGTCGCCGGCAGCGAGAAAGAGGGTGCTTTTGATGGCGGCATGGGCGAGCAAATGCAAGAGGGCCACCAGCGGAACCCCGGCGCCAACCGCGATCAGCATCAGGCCGTATTGACTGGCGGTCGAAGCCGCAAGCAGGCGTTTAAGATCACTTTCCGCAAGGGCAATCACCCCGGCTGCCACCGTGGTAACGCCACCGACAACTCCGACGGCAAGCAGGGCCTCGGGTGTCAGCAGCGGGAAGGCACGAATCAGCAGGATCGCGCCTGCCGCCACCAGCGTAGCCGAGTGAAGCAGCGCCGAGACCGGAGTCGGACCCGCCATGGCGCGCATGAGCCAGTCCTGCAAGGGAACCTGCGCCGACTTGCCCATGGCCGCCAGCAGCAGCAAAAGCCCAGCAACCGTCGATGCGCTACCACCAGACTCCAGGGAGGCGGCAATCTCGCTGGTACCTGTCGACCCGATCAGCATGAATACCGCGACATACAACCCAAGATCGGCGCTGCGGGTATAGAGGAAGGCGCGGCCGGCGGCATTCGCGGCTTTGGGTCGCTGGAACCAGAAGCCGATCAGCAGGTAGCTGCACAGCCCGATCAGCTCCCAGGCCGCCAGCAGCAGGACCCAGTCGCCGGCCAGTACCAGTGCCTGCATCGCGGCGAGGAACAGGGACATCACGGCGTAGAAACGGGCCAGACCGGACTCCCGTTTCATGTACCCGACCGCGTAAATCAGCACGAAAGTACCCACCGTGGCCACCGCTACGGTGAGCAGCGCGGTCAGCGGCCCGGCAACCAGTCGCAGCGGCATGTCCGGCAGACCGGGCAGAAGCAGCGTTTCAGCCTGTCCGTCGGCGACCCGGGCCAGAAGCCAGAGACTTCCCGCCAGGCTGGACATTACTCCGGCCAGGGCCAGAACAGCTCCGCCCCGGCGCAGGACCAATACAGCCAGGGTAGCGAGCAGTGGCGGCAATACCGGCAGCAGCACGGCACTCATCCTTTAAGGTCCTCCGCTTCTTCCATCTCTACCGAACCCTTGGCCCGGAAGCGGGCAATCGCGACACCAAAGCCGACCGCCATCTCCACGGCCATCACCGTCATCACCACCAGCACAAACATCTGGCCGGAATAGCTCTCGGGATGCAGGAAACGCCAGAAAGCAGCCAGGTTCACCAGCGCGCCGGCCAGGATGAGTTCCACACCCATCATGATCATGACCAGATTGGTCTGGGATAGCGCGCCATAGACACCGATTCCGAACAGGATGGCGCCGGTGACGAGCGCTACGATCAGGACTGCGGTCATTCCGAAACCTCCTTGTCGTCTTTACTCGCCAGGTTCTGCACCGGGATCGCCACCGCCGTGGCCGCGATCATTGCGGTCAGGATCGTGACGCCCGCGGTTTCAAAAATCAGCATCGAGCGCCCAAGCAGCTCATGACCCAGTTCCCGTGTCTGCATGGCCGCGTCCGGCGCCTGGACCGTCACCGGCCCCCAGTCGGCCAGCAGCGCAACGGCGATTGCGGCGCCGGCGGCAACCACCCCGGCGCCAATTGAAAAGCGCTTCTGGTGGGTCATGTCCATGCCGCCAAGCCCACCGGGATCCATCATGAACATCACCATGAAGATGGCCATGATGCTCATCTCCGTGGCCATCATCATGATCTGCAGCACCCCCAGGAACTCGGTCTGCATAACCAGGAACATAAAGCCTACGGCAGTCTGCGAAAACAAAAGCGCCAGCGCGGAACGCACCATGGACGAGGTGCGGAACACCGCCACGCCGAACCCAACTGCAGCCAGCCCGAAAACGGCAAGGAAAAAAGCCTGAGCACCCATTACGGCACCACCAGAATCAGCAAACCGACAATGACAATATTGAGCAGTGCCAGGGGAATCCCCAGCGTCCAGCACCACCTCATCAGATCCGCCTCACGAATGCGCGGCAGATAGCCACCGGCCAACAGCATCGACACGGCCACGGCCAGTGTCTTGATCAGGCTCCAGGCCCAGGGCGGCAGCAGCGGCCCGTGCCAGCCGCCCAGGTAGAAGACCGTGGTCGCGGCAGCCAGCGTTAGCACCAGTGTCAGGCGCGCCAGGCGCAGTACCGCCAGGCGCACGCCGGTGTATTCGGCATCCACGCCACCCGCCAGCTCCCCCTCGGCGGTGGGCAGATCAAATGGCGAGCGGAACGCCAGCGCCATGGCGGCAATGTAAAACAGCACGAATCCCAGCGGCTGGTAGACGATGTTCCACAAGGCAGCCTGGGAGCCAACGATCTCGGTGTTCACCAGGGACTCCGCACGCATGGCCACGGCCGTGATCGGCATGACAATCAGCATGGAATAGGCAATAAGCTGACCGAGAAAGCGCCAGCCGCCGATCATCGCGTAGGCGCCGTTTGGCCCCCAGCCCGCCATGATCAGCGCGACCAGCACATAGGCCAGAGCGGCATTGATAAACAGCGCGCCGGTGCCCAGATCCGCGATGACCAGGTCCGGCGCCAGCGGCAGGACCGCCGCGCCAAGCACCGCGACAACCAACAGCAGCACCGGCGCCGCCTCGAAAAAGACCCGGTCCGGGGAGCGCGGCACAATGGATTCACGACCTAGGTGCGCCAGGCCACTGAGCAGAGGTGCGGCCGGCCGCAGGCGTCCAGTTACCGTCCAGCCCTCGATCACGGCGAGCAGCCAGGCGCTGCCAAGCAGCGTGAGCAGAACAATGGCGACAGTCACGGGATCACCTCCCAGGGCGAAAGGTCCAGTGAGCCGACCGTCACCAGTGCGTCACCCAGTTCCCTGCCCTCGACCAGTTTCGCGACCAGCTCGATATGGTGGCTGCAGGCAGTATCCAGCTTGTATGACGTCACCCGGCCGCGTTCCAGCTTCAGGCTTAGCCTGGCCTCACCGCGCGGAGTATCAACGGTTGCTTCACCGGTTCCTGACACATCGCCAATGTCGCGCAGGGATGGCAGCTCAGGCTCCCCGGCCCCCTTGATAAGGTCGAGGCTCGACGATATCTCGGCCAGGCGTTGCCACAGGCGGGCCCAGGCATCTCCGCCTTCGTTGGCAGCACGCGCCACGGGGCCGCGCAGATCAGAAGATTCCGTGGGCAGTACGCCGATACCCTTCAGCCGTGCCTTTAACAAAGGTGTCCGACCGAGACGGGCACCCAGTGCCCGCAGTGCCGGCGCCAGCTCAATAAGCCTGTTCCGGTTAGCTTCTCTGACTTGCAGTTGCAGGGTCGAAGCACGGTTCGTCAGCCAGGCGAAGCCGAACTGACGCCCCATCTGGGCCAGCCAGCCCAGATGGCTCGCGATGCGTTCACGTTCAAGTGCACCGTTCCGGGCCTGCGTGGTCGCCGGATCGTCATTCACACCGGCGGCTTGCTCAATGGCAAGACAGGCCAGGAGGCGATAGCTCACCGGCGCCAGCGGCATTGCCGATGCCAGGTGCTCGATGAAGGTACCAGCCTCCACCTCTTCAAAGTCTTCGCCTTCGGTAGCCATGCCCACCAGGGAGGTCGCCTGCCCTGCCGTCACGCCGTCACCATCAAGCGTGAACGTCAACTTCAATCCACCGGGCAGACCGGGGAAAACAGGACCGAACGGCACCTCAAGCCAGTCCATCTGCAGCCCGTCGGCGCTGCGGGGCAGGTCCTTGGTCACTTCGATCATGGACATAAACCCGCCAGCACTATGATCGTGGCCGGAATGATCGTGACCGGAATGGTCATGTTCTGACTGCCCCTGGGCTTCACCATGGTGGTGTTCATGATCATGGTGGTGTTCATGATCGCCGCCATGATGATGCTCATGGTCCTGATGATGTTTATGGTGGTCCTGGTCCTGGTCCTGGTCCTGGTCCTGGTCCTGGTCCTGGTCCTGGTCCTGGGACTCATGATCATGGCAGTGTTCGTGCCCATGGTCCTGATGCTGTTCGTCATCATGCCCATGCTGATGTTCGTGATCATGCCCATGGTGCTCGTGGTGCTCGTGGTGCTCGTGGTGCTCGTGGTGCTCGTGGTGCTCGTGGTGCTCGTGATCATGGTGGTGGCCGTGCCCTGCGCCGGCTTCCGCAGTACCCGTGTCATCCCCGGCCTCATGAGCCACCAGGTCCATGCCGCATTTCGGGCAGCTGCCCGGCTCGTCCTGGACAACTTCCGGGTGCATGGGGCAGACGTACTCAATCCTGACATGCAGGACAGAGGCGTCGAAGTCCTCGGGGGAGGCTGCAAAAGCGCCTTCAGCCATCGCCCTCCGCAGCCGGCCAACGGCTTCGGTCAGTTCCTCCTGTGAGAGGCCCGCGGAAACATCGGCGTGAGGTAAGGATGACGGTGCCGGTCCGCCCAGCACGAGTACGGCGCGCGGCCGGGGCATCTGCGCGTAGAGCACCGCCACCGCTTCGTCCATTTTCTGTGGCAGCTCCCCGATAATCAGGAGTACACCAGCATCCCGAGGCGTAGCAGCGATGCGCATGCCTGCCGAGGTCACGTCCAGACCGTGCGCCAGAGCCACTTCCGGTCCCGGGACGACCAGACAGCTCAGGTCGCGCGCCAGAGCCCATGAGATCAGCTTCTGCAGTAGCGAGGGCCACTTTTGTTGGCGGGCGCCCACAAGGGGCAGTGGTGAATCAGATGTCATTGCCGTCTCAGAGCCCCCTGGCTCCATCCGTAGAGCAGGCCGAGAAAGAGGATGGCGAGGAACACGCCCATATCAAGCAAAGCAACCAGCCCTACTTCCTTGTACACGACAGCCCACGGATACATAAAAGCCATCTCCATGTCGAAAGCCAGGAACAGCAGCGCGTAACCGTAGTACCGCGCGTGATAGCGCCCCCATACCGGATCCCGTGACAGCACTCCGGAACTCGCGGGCACATCCTTGCCCTGCTCCCGGCGCGTCAGGCCCATTGCGCGGGCAAGCCCGTACAGCCCGATTACGGTTCCCACGATGCCGACCGCCAGGGCCAGCAGCAGGCTGTATTGCTCCAGAGCGCTCATCAATTATC
Source organism: Halospina sp. K52047b (assembly GCF_008709855.1). Classification (NCBI taxonomy): domain Bacteria; kingdom Pseudomonadati; phylum Pseudomonadota; class Gammaproteobacteria; genus Halospina; species Halospina sp. K52047b. The sequence continues at coordinate 174,648 of NZ_VYJH01000006.1, forward strand.
CTCCAGCTCGCACAACCATGTGCCTCCCTTGCTATACACCAGAAATAATCATAACTTTCAAGGATACTTTTCCGCCCAATGAGTCGTGCGCTCGTGCAAGCATGCTACTGCATAAACTTCAACACGCGAGGCTGAAACAGAGCTGACAATTGCCACCAGAACTGGCTTTTTTTAACGTTAATCGACCTCAGAATCGGGATCCCCTCCTGTATGACCAATACCAAAGCAGCTCGGCTCAATCGGGAATGCTTCTGCATCACTCTTGACCAGAAAGCCCTCGAAAAAAGTCTCCGGGATCAATTTCCGGACGCTGACCATGAATCGTCAGGGATCCCCGAACTTCAGCACCTCTTCTCAAACACAGCAGTTTTCGTCCCGGAAGCTGACATGTCGACGATGGAGCGAATCGTCCAGGCTATCGAGTCAGCTACAGGACTTCCGGGGTATCAGGAACAGGTCCTGTCCTGGGCACCGAACATTGCGGGTTTCGATCCAGGACCGATAGGGGCGTTCATGGGCTATGACTTTCACCTGGGCCCCGACGGCCCTCAGTTGATCGAGATCAATACCAATGCGGGGGGCGCCTTTCTGAACGCTGAGCTTGCCCGGGCTCAGCATCAATGCTGCAACCCATCCCAGCAGAGCGGCTCGAGCAATCCGGCCCTTGACGGCTTCGAGGATGCGGTGTTCGCCATGTTCAAACACGAATGGCAGACGCAATGTGGCGATTCAACACCCGGCCGCCTGGCCATCGTGGATAACGACCCGAAAAGCCAGTTCATGTTTCCCGAGTTTCAGCTCGCTCAAAGGCTGCTCCTGGATCGGGGACTGGATACATTGATCCTCGATCCCTCCGAGCTCGAGTATACCAATGGCAGGCTGACAGCGGATGGGAAGCCCATCGACATGGTATACAACCGGCTGGTGGATTTTGCCCTGGAAGCCCCTGCCCACGCACTGTTGAGGCAGGCGTATCTCGACGGCGCGGCAGTAGTGACACCCAATCCCCGGGTGCACGCCCTGCTCGCCGACAAGCGGAACCTGACCCTCCTGTCAGCCCCCCAATGCCTGCGGGACTGGGGTCTGAATGAAGCGGATGCGCGCTATCTGGAGAAAGCTGTTCCGAGAACTCGACTGGTTTCCAGGGAAGACGCAACGGCGTTGTGGGAGGCTCGGCGCAAACTGTTCTTCAAGCCGGTGGCAAGCCACGGCAGCAAAGGTGTCTACCGGGGTGACAAAATGACCCGGCGCGTATTTGAAAACATTCTGGAGGACGATTACATCGCTCAGGAGCTGGTTCCCGCCGGGGAACGAAACGTCCGGATTGATGACACCATAACGAGCAGAAAAGTCGACATCCGCCTCTACACGTACGCCGGAAAACGGCTGCTTGCAGCCGCACGCGTCTACAAGGGGCAGACAACCAACTTCCGCACCCCCGGAGGTGGATTCGCACCCGTCTTTCAGGTGTAAGGTGGAGGGGTACTGGTCAACGAATCTGTCGGTGCACAAGCCAGACAATCAGGGGCGGAAGGACGATCCACTGCAGGAGCGGCAGCAGCCCGGTTCCTATAACCGGAATCACCGGCATCTGTTCTGCATAGGCCCAGCGCTCGGCAACCACCGTCGCGTGCCACTCAAGCCCGATGGTAATCATCACCGCAAACGCCGAGAATTTAATGACCTGCCAGGGAGTGGCCTGCACAATCCAGCGCCGGTTCCGCGATACAAGAGCAACTCCCCAGAAGCTGACCAGAGCGATCAGCGCATCCCCGGCGGTAGCTCGGGAGCAGAAAAGAATGGCATCCCAGTGCGCGGCCTGGGGCATGTCCCGGTAAAAAGGAACCTGCAGGAACTCCCATGGGTAGTTGAGCAGGAAGCCGAACAGGACAACGTTGAACTCGGGAGAATAGAGCCACCTGCACCAGTTCCTCATGTGTCGGGACTCCAAGTTCCTGTTTTCGCGAGCTCAAACCCTGACACGGCCCACTTTCAGTGGCAACTCCACGGAGTGCGTTCCTTGTTTTCCCGGACATTGCTGTCGCTGAACCGGTACCAGCTCTCCTTGAACCGCGTCCACCATCCCTGCGCGATGTCGGCCCCATACTCGCGCACTACCGTCTCGATGTCCTCGATATTTACCTTACCGGCATCGTAGGCAACATTAAGGATGGACCTGTCGTCGTCCAGCGAGACCATATCGATTCCTGTGATCTGGTCGATTGCCTGCCCGATGGCTTCCGCTTTTTCATGATCCAGATTGTCCAGCTTCAGGTGCCGGATCACGAGGCAGCATTCGTTGACAATAGCCCGATGAGGTTTAGCCATACTCGAGTCTCCTGGCAATTTGTGAACTTTCTCCACTTCAATAATAATGGCACGCGAAGCTGAATCAGGGCTGATAATTGTGACGCTGGCGAATCAGCTCTGATTCAGTTTCCAGGGTTAAGCTTGGCTGACTCCAAAACGCGGCTCACCTGGACAAAGACGGACAAACCATGACTGAACAGGATGATCGAACCCCGCGCTACGCGGAAAACAGCCTGACGCTGCCGGGAGCCGTGATGCTGGGAACCGGCGTCATGATCGGCGCCGGCATATTCGCACTTACCGGCCAGATGGCGGAGATGACAGGCACGCTTTTCCCCCTGGCCTTCCTGTCAGCCGCCGTGATCGTGGCCTTCAGCGCCTATTCCTATGTGAAGATGTCCAATACCTACCCCTCGGCGGGCGGCATCGGCATGTACCTTCACAAGGCCTACGGGAACACTCTGCCGACCGCCTTCCATGCGCTTCTGATGTATTTCTCGATGGTCATTGCCCAGAGTTTTCTGGCCCGGACCTTCGGCTCCTACACGCTCCAGCTGTTTGATGTCAGTGACCAGAGCCGACTGGTTCCGGTGCTCGGTGTGGGCCTGCTGCTGGTGGCCTTCCTGATCAACCTCTCGGGCAACCGCCTGATCGAGGGCACGGCCTCGCTCATTGGCATCGTGAAAATCGTCGGGATCATTATCTTCGGTCTGGTCGGTGTGGCGATTGCCGACAGTATTGCGGTTGACTTCACCCGCTCCGAACCCGAGCCAACGATCACCGGCTTCCTCGGTGCCACCGCGCTGGGCATACTCGCTTTCAAGGGCTTCACCACCATTACCAACAGTGGCTCTGAGGTGAATGACCCGCACCGTAATGTCGGCCGCGCCATCATCATCTCCATTGCCCTCTGCGTGGTGATCTACACACTGGTAGGCTTTGCGGTAGCCAGCAACCTGTCCCTGGGCGAAATCATTGAAACGCGCAACTACTCACTGGCAGCCGCATCTCGGCCCGCGCTCGGTGATTACGGCCTCTGGTTTACCGTCATCCTGGCCATGACCGCCACCGCCGGCGGCATCATCGCCAGTATTTTTGCCGTCTCGCGGATGCTGGCCATGCTGACCCAGATGAAGCTGGTTCCCCACAGCCATTTCGGAATGCCCGGCGACATCCAGAAGCACACCCTGGTCTACACCGTGGTTCTGGGCCTGATCCTGACCGCCTTCTTCGACCTCACGCGGATCGCCGCCCTGGGCATCATCTTCTACCTGATCATGGACATCGCCATTCACTGGGGTGTGCTGAGGTACCTGAAGCAGGAGGTCGGCGCCAATGGCGCCATCCTGGTGACGGCAATCCTGCTTGATCTCCTGGTGCTGGGTGGGTTTATCTGGGTGAAGCTTGTCACCGATCCTGTTGTCATTGGCGTGGCAGCGCTGGCCATGGCGGTCATTCTGTTCGTGGAAAGCGTCTTCCTCGCCAACAACCCCGCTACCCCGGATGACGACCACCACCATCACGGGGCATGATCAAGGAGCAACCTTCATGGAACTCAAGACCTTCAAGGACCTTATCGACTGGACCCGCACACTCCACCACCACATGGCCACCTGTCTGGCCCACTGCGCGAGCGAGCACCAGGAAGAACGCGCTCGAATACTGCTCGACTACCTGGCAACCCACGAGGCGGAGCTGGAGAAGCTGGTCACGGCCTTTGAGCGCGAAAGCGACGCCAAAGCCCTGAAGACCTGGATCTATGACTTCCTGTCCCACAAGCCGATTGAAACCCACCGGACCTGTGATCTCCCCTACACCCACATGGGGTTCGATGACATCTGCCGCAAGATCTTTGACTTCCACGACCAGATCATCGATCTCTACCAGAACCTTCAGGATCGCGCCGAAATTCCGGAAGCCCGGGAAATGGTGGAAAACCTGCTGAACCTGGAACGTCACGAAGCCATGCGGATCGCCCGGGAAATCGGACGCATGCAGGACGTGTGAGAGGCGTGTTTCAGAAGATGGTCCGGGAGGTGGGACTCGAACCCACAAGGCACAAGGCCACTCGATTTTGAGTCGAGCGCGTCTACCAGTTCCGCCACTCCCGGTCAGGCTGGCTCACTGCAATGGGCAGTGACCGCCGGATTATACGCGCGGCCAGTGCCGCGTCAATCACAGAGCGTCGAACAGCGACAGACGTGAGATCCGGGCGAACGACTGCTGGGCCGCCTGGAGCGTGAAGTTCTGCTGGGTCAGACGGCTGATGGCCTCGGCATAATCCACATCTTCCAGGTCTGACAAAGTCTCCTGAGCCAGAAGATCGCTGTCCTTCAGGAACTCTTTGGTGCTTTCCACGGTATTCAGGCGTGTACCCACGCCGGCCTGGATTTCCGTGGCCCGGTCCTCGGCGTTCTGCAGGTTGGCCAGACCCTGGTCGATGGTATCCTCAAGCGCTTCGCGCCCTTCCGGGGTATTGGGGTGTGTCTCAAGCCCCTCGATCATCTTCTCCATGGTGCCGAAGATGCTCTGCTGGTCGCCACTGGTCACCGTAAAGCTATCATCCTTTTTCGGCTCACCGCTGACCTCAAACCGCATTCCATTCACTTCGATGGGATTGCCGCTCACATAATCCTCACCCGAAATGAACTCCTCACCCGTTCTCTGGGATTTGACGGTGTATTCGGTGTTCCCGCTAACCTCGTCGAAAGTAACCACCAGGTCGTCTGGGTAGAATTGCTCGAACTCCTCCCGGTTGGTTACAACGCCGCTGCTGATCCGGCCGCTGCCCTCGTTATTCTGGGCCGCACGGGTATTGAACGTGGGCCGGTCGCTGGGAATGGCCTCGAACGTCTCCCGGCCATTGTCGTTCACCTTGATCGTGACCCCGTCATCGATCTGCACTGAACGCTCGCCGGAATCGCCCCGGTACTCAATGTTGCCGGACACATCCTCGCCAAACGGCTTTTCCCCGCCCTGGAAACCGGCAAACAGGAACTCGCCTTCCGGGCCCTGGGTGTTGGCCAGGCTGACCATCTGCCCCTTCACCTGCCGCAGCTCCTGGGCGATGGACTCACGATCCGACTCACTCAGAGAACCACTGCCCGCCTGGACCATCAGTTCGCGGGTGCGCGCCAGCGCATCCGTATAGCTGGAGAGCGTCCCGTCCTCCCGTTCCAGCCGGGTCTGTGTCATGTCCAGAGTATCCTGGTACTGCTCGCTGCGCGCCAGGTCATCCTTGAGCTGAACGATACGGGTGGACGCCACCGGGTCATCAGAGGGGCTGAGCACCTCCTTGCCAGTGGCCACCTGCTCCTGGGTACGCGCCTGCTGGGCGTTAAGGTTCTGGAACTGCTGGATCCCCTGGTTGAAGATCTGGCTGGTGGAAACACGCATGATCCGCCTCCCTTAGTTGAAGGTGCCGAGCAGGGTATTGAACAGGTCCCGGGCTACCGAGACCACCTGCGATGAGGCGCTGTAGGCGTTCTGGAACTGGATGAGCCTGCCGGCTTCTTCGTCCAGATTAACGCCGGACTGCTCCTCCCACTGTTTCTGGGACTGCTCCATGAGCGTCCCCGCTGCTTCCTTGTCCACCTGGGCAGTCTGGGTGCGCGAGCCCACATCCTCGACCACGGAACCATAGGCGTCCGTGAAGCTGAAATTGCCGTTATCGAGGTAGTTCTTGGCGTTCAGGTCGCCCAGCGCCAGGCCGTTACGGTTATCCGAGGTGCCACCCTCGTTGGTTTCAAGGCGGAAGCTGTCGCCGGCCTTTGGGTTACCGCTGAGTTCGAACTGGAAGCCTTTGTAGGCCGGGTCGCTGCTGGGAGCAGGATCAAAGAAATTCTCCGGAGATGGATTATCAGTCGCCGTTAGACGCACGCCATCGGCAAGCGTGGTATCCACATAGCCGCCAACGGTTGCCTGTTCACCATCGCTGAGCGTCTCCGATCCAGTAGTCCCCCCATCCCCATAGGGATTCGGTTTCCCAACACCGAGCTCAGCGCCATTGGTTGCGTCGAGCGAGATGCGGATATCTTCACCACGGTCCGACCGCAGCTTCACACTGTCTCCATCGTTTGTAACCGAGAGCCCCAGCGACTGGAAGTCTGAGTTCTCTTGAATAGCTTGGTTAAGGCTATCCGCCGTCAGCGGTCCATTGACATTCAGAGTTACGTCTTTGACATCCCCACCTTCCACAAGAGCAACCTCGATATCAGGGTTATTCCCCTGATTTGAAGGATCTGGAGTCAGCGTTGCTTCCGTGTAAGCCGTCGCCTCTACGCCACGCTGGTTATTGAGCTTGTCGGCAATCGAGCGAGCTGATTCTTTATCACCGTTCTCATTGATAGTGATTGGTGGCTGGGTTGACACTACTCCTGTTTCCGGATCGCGGGTCCGTATGGTGATGTTTTGCTCGCCGTAAACAGAATCAGGATCAGCGATAGGGCCATTTTCCGCTGGCCCTGAAGCCGTTAAGGTCCGATTACCCGGATCCCCACTGAACACGGTGTTCGTCCTACCCGGCTCAAACCGCACATTGTTCATGGGCGGATCCAGTGGCTTGGGATCGGCAGGGTCAGAAACGTCTACCACCTCATAGCGGTTCTCAGAGAGGAACCGGATCTCCATGGGCGGATCAAGGTTGCCGTTCTCGTCCAGAGCATCCAGGCGGCGGCCAGTCTGTGGGTTACGAATGTCGAGCATGGTGCCCTGGGTGATCTGCCCGGTTCCCTGGTTGCCGCTGCTGGCTTCGGCGCGGATGGGAGCAGCCAGAGCAATCTCTTCTCCGGCGACAATTTCTGTCGCCATATCCCGCGCACCGTTGAAGGTGGGCCGGATGGTGAACTCATCGCCCTGCTGGAAATCGCCGGACTCCAGTTCGATCTCAAAGCCTTCCATGGAGATGGTCGAGGGCCGGCTGTCACTGATGCTGCCGGTTTTCACCAGTTCCCCGCTGGTGGCGTCGCGGATGCGGTACTGCTGATCGTCCGGGCCGGTGAATTCCAGTGTGTAGGAGCGGGTATCCAGCTTGCTGCTGTCGGTGATGTTTACACGGGCCTGCCGGTTACCGCTTTCGGCGGTTTCAGCGGAGGGCGTGATCCGCCCACGGGCCAGGCTTTCCGAGTTGATATCGCGAAAGAAGTTGCCCCCCAGGTTGCCATTAAGATCCTGGCCCAGCTGGTGCTGCTCGTTCATGCGCTCGGATAGCCCAATGGCGATCCGCCCGATCCCATTCAGGGTCGGCTCCAGGATCTCGTCCCGGAAGGTCAGGTTGCCACCCAAGGCACCACCCGTGATCTCATGGGTGATGGCCCGATCGCGACCAACGCCCTCCAGCAGCACTTCCCGACGGCCCGCCTGCTCGGTGCTGCCTGACAGACGCAGCGTGGCGCTGTTGCCCTTGCTGACAATGCCCTGGCCCTTGCCGATGCTCACATCAACGGTGCCGTCGTTGTTCTCATTGGTCTGGACCTGCACCAGCTCCGAAAGCTGGCGCAGTTTCTCGTCGCGCTTGTCCAGAAGGTCATTCGCTTCACGCCCGCTGGCGCGACCCGGCGACTCGGCAATCTTGACGTTGAGTTCCGCTATGCCGTCGGCCAATGAATTGATCTCGCTCAAATTGGCGGAGATGCGATCATCCACCGTCTGTTCCCGTGAACGCAGTTGAGAGTCCACGGACTTGAACCGTGCTACCAGGTTATCCGCCTGGTTCAGCACCTGCTCCCGCAGCGAGCTGGAGGCCGGGCTCTCTGCTGCATCCTGGAGGGTGCCGAAGAACTGGGTCAGGGCCTGGTTAAGACCGGTTTTCTCGTTCCCCAGGAGATCGTCCATGCCATTCAGGTTCTCGACCAGGGCGGTCTGTTCCGAGTGAAGGGTGGTGTCTGAACGCAGCTGGGTATTGATGAATTCATCGTTGAGGCGCTGTATGTCGGCAACGTTAACCCCCTGTCCAATGTAACCACTCCCCGTAGCCTGGGAGGGATTGGAGACGAAATCCGCCCGCTGCCGGCTGTAGCCGGGCGTATTGGCGTTGGTGATGTTGTTACTGGTGGTCTCCAGTGCCTTCTGGTTGGACAGGATCCCGGTCAGGCCCGTATTCAGCAGACTCATGGCAGCTTACTCCCCTTCCGTCCCGTCATCGATCACGGCGCCCAGCGTGGGCCGCTCCATGATGTTCTGGATCTTGTCGGCATAGGCCGGGTCCGTGGCGTAACCGGCATCCTGGAGCGCCTGGGCGAAGGCCTGCGGGTCATCCGCCTGCTGCAGTACCTTCTGGTAGCGCGGGTTCTCGTTCAGGAAGCTGGCGTAGTCCTCGAAGCTGCTGGCGTAATCCGGGTAGGCGCGGAAATCCGCCTTCTCCTTCAGCGGCAGCCCATCCCGGTATTCGGTGGTGGTGATCTCGACCTTATCCCCGTTCCAGCGCTCATCCGCCTTGATGCCGAACAGGTTGCGACTGGGTTCCTGCTCACCACCGATCATGTTGCGCCCCCAGCCGGTTTCCAGCGCGGCCTGCGCAATCATCACCTGCGCCGGCACACCGGTCTGCTCACTGACATCACGGGCAATGGGGCTGAGCTCCTGAACAAAGTGCTCCGGCCCCTTAAACTGTTCCGGCAGCTCGTTGCGGCTGCCCGCAGCAGAGTCAGAGCTGGCATTACCCTCTTCCGGCATCATCTGACGGACCTCGTCCACACGCTCCGCCAGCTGCGGATCCGGAGCCGGCATCTGGCGGCTGTAATCAGTTATGCTCGTCCTTGCGTCCGGGCGGTCAGCGCCCTGCTCTCCTCCGCCCAGCTGGCGCACCAACTGATCGGCGATGCCGATGCTGCGCTCCTGGGTCAGGCTCAGGGTCAGCTGCTTGTCGAACATGTCCTGGTACTGCTCGGTCTCCTGGCTGTTCAGGTAGTTGCCCTCGCTGAAGACCTCGTTGGCGGAGCGCATGGACTTCATCATCTGCTGCAGGAACAGCGCCTCGAACTGTTTGGCGACCTTCTCCAGCGCCTTGTCCCGGTCCGTGCCGGCCATATGCTTGAGATCGCTCATGGCGCTCATGTCGGTATAGATGTGCGCGTCGCTGGTACCGCCCGGGGATGACTGGATCATGGTTTCAACCTCAGATGACGATCAGTTCCGCGCGCAGTGCGCCGGCCTGCTTCAGAGCTTCCAGCACGGCCATGATGTCGCCCGGTGCCGCGCCCACCTGATTCACGGACTGCACAATCTCGTTCAGGGTGACCGCTGGCCCGAACTTGAACATGCGAGCTTCCTCCTGCTCGATGGCCACATCGGTCTGCGGCACCACAACAGGGTCGCCCTCGCCGAAAAGACCAGGAGCCACAGCCTCCGGATTCTCGGTAATGGTCACGCTCAGGTTGCCATGGGTGACCGCCGCCGGGCTGACCCTGACGTTCTCCCCGACCACGATGGTGCCGGTGCGCGAGTTGATCACCACTTTCGCGGACTCTTCCGCCGGCGTAATCTCGATGTTCTCAAGGATTGACAGGAAACTGACCCGCTGTGACGCGTCCCTTGGTGCACGCACCCGCACGGACGAGGCATTCTTCGCATAAGCCGTCTCCGAGCCCAGCTTGTTGTTGATCGCCTCAACCACCCGGCGTGCGGTGGTGAAATCCGGATTGCGCAGATTCAGGGTGATGGTGTCCCCCTCGGAGAAGGCGGTGGGCACCTTGCGCTCAACGGTTGCGCCCTGGGGAATACGCCCAACACTCGGTACGTTCACGGAGATGGAGGAGCCGTCCTGGCCTTGAGCACCGAAGCCACCGACTACGAGACTTCCCTGGGCCATGGCATAGGTCTTTCCGTCCGCCCCCTGCAGTGGCGTCATCAGCAGTGTCCCGCCGCGCAGGCTGTCAGCATCACCCACGGAAGACACGGTAACGTCAATTTCCTGGCCGGGGCTGGCAAAGGGCTGCAGATTCGCCGTAACCATCACGGCCGCAACGTTGTCCGCACCGGGGTCAACACCAGGAGGAATGGTGATGCCAAACTGGTCCATCATATTGCGCAGACTCTGGTTCGTGAACGGGGCACCATCCCCGCTGCCATCAAGTCCCACCACCAGGCCGTAACCGACCAGCTGGTTGTCACGCACACCCTTGACCGAGGTCAGGTCCTTGAGCCGGTCGGCCTGGACCGGTGTGGCGACCATCACTGCCAGCATCAATACCGCGGCAATCCGGTTCCACATGGCAAACCCTCCTGTACGAAACCTCAAAGCGGCCACCATTCACTGTTGAAGAAGCGGGTCAGCCAGCCCATGCGATTGGCCTGGTCAAAGTCGCCGGTGCCACCATAGGAGATGCGCGCATCCGCGATCCGGCGGGAACTCACACGGTTATCCGAACCAATGTCCTGCTGCCGGATCAAGCCAGACACCCGGACGTATTCCTTGCCCTGGGTCAGCTCCAGCCATTTCTCGCCGCGCACCCGCAACACACCATTGGGCATCACTTCCACCACAGTAACCGTGATGCTGCCGCTGATCTGGTTGCTCTGATCCGCCTCGGCCTCACCGTCAAACTCCCGGTCCTGGCTCACATCGGTCCCGATCCCCAGACCGTCCTGGCCCAGAACCGACGGCGCCTCAATATCCGTCTCACTGTCCTTGGTAATACTGGTATTGGACGTCTTGGATGCCGCCGTGGACTCCTGAAGCTGCACGGTCACAACATCCCCCACATTGAGCGCCTTGCTGTCGCTGAACAGATTATGCCGGCGGGAATTCTGGTAGATGGAGCCGTTGACCGGCTGATCCGCCATCATGGCCTCTGGCTCCACCGGCGCGAACGCGGGATCACCTGGCTTGGCCCGCTCACGGGTCATCGCCTGGCAGCCCACCAGCGTCACCATCAGGATCAGCAACGCGGCCCTTTTGAGCAGTATGGACGGCTTGGTCATAACGGTTCTCCCCCTACCCGAGGCGTTACAGGTTCTGGGTAATGAACTGGAGCATCTGATCCGAGGAGGAGACGACCTTGGAGTTCATCTCGTAGGCCCGCTGGGTGGTGATCATGTTCACCATTTCCTCGACCACCTCCACATTGGAGCCCTCCAGCATGCCCTGCTCGATGGTGCCGATGCCGTCAATGCCGGCCTCCCCGATCAACGGGTCCCCGCTGGCCGCGGTCTCCTGATAGAGGTTGCTGCCTATGGCCTGAAGCCCCTGGGGGTTCACGAAATCCGCCAGCTCGATCTGGCCCAGCTGCTGCGGTTCCGGCTCGTTGGCAATCTTGGCGCTGACAGTGCCGTCACGTCCGATGGTCACGGAAGTGGCATCTTCGGGAACGTTGATGTTGGGTTCCAGCGGGTTGCCGTTGGGCGTGACAATATCGCCCTCGGAATTGAGCTGGAATTCACCATTGCGGGTGTAGGCGATCTCACCATCCGGCTTGAGCACCTGGAAGAAGCCATCGCCGTCAATGGCCAGGTCCAGGGACTGGTCCGTGACCTTCATGTCCCCCTGGGTATGCTCCTTGCTGGTGGCCGCAACGCGTACACCAGTACCCAGCTGCAGCCCGGAAGGCAATTCCGTATTCTGGGAAGACAGGCCGCCGGGCTGGCGCTCCGTCTGGTACATCAGATCCTGGAAATTGGCCCGGTCACGCTTGAATCCGGTGGTATTGACGTTCGCCAGGTTGTTGGAGATGGTGCTCAGCTGCTTGTCCTGAGCGGCGAGGCCGGTCTTGCTGACCCAAAGTGCTGGATGCATTGTTCTGTCCTCCGATCGCGTGGGTGAGGCGCCCTTCCGGGCGGGCGGCATCGGGTTGCCGCTTTTCCGTCACCCATGACGTTTCCATCAGAGGTCTTGCAACAAGCGTGCCACGCTCTGGCTGTTCTCGTCGGCGGTCTGCATGGCCTTGACCTGCATCTCGTACTGGCGGGAAAGCTGCAGGTTCTGGATCATGGATTCCACGGCGGAGACGTTGGAGCCCTCCAGAAACCCGCTGACCACCCGGACATCGCCGTCCGGCTGCAGGGGGCCCTGCTGGTCGGCATCCGGTTTAAGACGGAAAAGACCGTCATCCCCCTTCTGGACCTGGTCCTCCCCCGGGTCCACCAGCTTGAGCCGGTCCACTTCCACCAGCTGGTCACTGGGCGCCCCGGCTGGAACGACTGAAAGCGTGCCATCCGAGCCGATCTCGATCTTATCCGCCGGCGGAACGGCCACCGGGCCTCCGTTACCCATGACCGGCAGCCCTTCGCCGTTACGCAGGATGCCATTGGCATCAACCTGAAGGCTTCCCGCACGGGTATAGGCCTCATCACCCGGTTCCGGCTCCACCGCCAGCCAACCGTCACCCTTGATGGCGATATCCAGGGAGCGACCGGTCTGCTTCATGGGGCCATGACTCAGATCCGCCCCGGGGTTCTCCGTCATGGCATAGGCCCGGGACGGATGATGCTCGCCGTATACCGGCATGCTGCGGGCATTGGCGAAGTCCTGCTTGAACCCGGTAGTGTCCGCGTTCGCCAGGTTGTTGGCGTTGACCTGCTGCGCGTACATGTTCTGCTTGGCGCCGGTCATCGAAATATAGAGCGAGCGGTCCATGGAACCCTCCTGTGCTCATTCAGTCCTCAACCCGCGGAATTACCGCAGATTGATGATGGTCTGGGTGATCTGGTCCGAGGTCTCAATGGTCTTGGAGTTGGCCTGGAAGTTCCGCTGGGCGGTAATCAGACCCACGAGCTGCTCGGAGAGATCGACGTTGGATTCCTCAACGGAGCTGGACTGGATTGCGCCCAGAGGACCGGTATTGGGGCGGCTGATCACCGCATCGCCGGAGTCGATGGTTTCAACCCAGGCGGTATCCCCAACCGGAGCAAGCCCTTCGTTGTTCCGGAAATTGGCCAGAGCGATCTGGCCCAGCGCCTCGGACTCGCCATTGCTGAAACGCGCCTGGATCACGCCTTCTTCGCTCACATCCAGGCCCGTCAGCCGGCCGGTTGCGAAGCCATTCTGCTGGAGGTCATTGACGGCAAACCCGGAGCCGACCTGAGTGGTGTTGGTGTAATCAAGCACGAAGTTGGAGCTGTCGTTACCCTGGGGCAGCGGAGGCTCTGTGACACTGCCATCAGGTCCTGCCGCACCATTCGGGTTACCGTTCTCGTCTTTTGGTTCCCAGTCGTTGATCAAAACCTCATCGGACTGAGCTGTGTCCAGACTACCGTTGGTCTGGAACACCAGATCAAATCCCTCAGTTCCTCCCGGATTTTCGGCACTGTTACCCACCAGTTCACCGTCAATTTCCACATAACTTTTCCAGGAATTATCCGGGTTCCCTACCTGTGACTGCTTAACAAAGTACTGGGTCATTTCATGAGGGTTGCCCAGGCTGTCGTAAATCGTTGTGGACGTTGAATGGTTGTACGTATTCGGATCATTGGGAGCGAATGCGTTCTGAACGTCAGACGTGCCGGTTTCACTGCCGCTCAGAATCTGTGAATTACTGGCTGAAAGGCCGTAACCATCCTGAACCGTGAACTCGAGGTTGCCGACGACCGTAAAGGGACCGGTATTGGTGTCACTGAGCGTTTCCGGACCACTAGACCCCTGTGAATCAAGCTGCAGCTCAGTGCTACCTCCGCCTGTCAACTCAACTTCAATATTCCGGCCTTCATTATCGGTCAGTTCCAGATCACCACCGTTTATCGCCGCGTTGAGGTCAATCGAACCATCGGCGTTGATGCCATCAGCAATGTCCTGAAGTGTGGAGCTTCCACCAATGTCATAGTTGAAACCGCCACCCCCATCAGACAGAGCGAACCGCAGCGTATCCGCGGAGTCCGGATTGGAGAGCCCAGAAATCGTCGCCTGGGAACTGGCCGTGGCTGTTACCCCTGACTGACTTGCAAAACTCGCAGCAATGCCGGCTGCGGAGTTGTTGTCCGCGGTCGAGAAGGTGGACGTTGTTCCCTCCGGGTCAGTAATCGACCAATCAGTCTGATCAAATCCTGCATTGCCAATGGCTCCAGAGAAAAGCTCATTGATCTGGTCACCATTGGCTTCGATCAGGGTTTGATCAACCCTTAGAACCGTTTCCCTCGAGTCCAGGTTCAGATTCGCCGCAACATTGGTGGTGGACTTGGGCGCCAGGTTCTCAGTGTTCACCTCAAGATCGCCACGAACATCACCAACCTGCCCGCTTTCATTGGCCTGGAACCCCTGAACCCGGGCCCCCTGGTTATTGGTGACAAAACCGTTCTGGTCCACACCGAACTGACCGGCCCGCGAGAACTGGCGTTCACCGTTGGCGCCCTCCAGAACGAAGAACCCTTCCCCATCAATGGCCATGTCCAGGCCATTACTGGTGGCGGTGATGTTGCCCTGCTGGAAAAGCTGCCGGGTGTTCTGAACGCTGACCCCGTCACCCGCGGACGTATCGCCCAGGTTCTGAAGGCCGGAGCTGTAGAGGTCACCAAACTCCGTCCGCGAACGCTTGAAGCCCGTGGTGCTGGCGTTGGCGATGTTGTTGCCTTTCACGTCCAGATCCGTCTGGGCTGCATTGAGTCCGCTGAGTGCGATATTGAACGCCATGGTAAACCTCGCCCATTACTTGTTATCAGTTAATCTGTTTGACCTGGTCAAGCGGCACCGAGCCACGCCCTGCCAGATTCAGCGTCACGCCCCCGTTCTCCAGGTTGACGCTGTCCACATTCGCATTGAGCCGGGTAGCCAGCTCCTGGGTCTCGCCGTCGTACTGGGCTTCCGCCTGGACCCGGTAATCGCCCGGCTCCATCAGGTCACCGTCGCCATTCTCACCGTCCCAGCTGAAATCCACTGTGCCGCTGCCCTGCTGGCCCATGTCCATCTGGCGAACCAGTTCCCCGGCAGGGTTGTACACGTTGACCCGCAGATTCGAGGTAGCCGAAGGCACTTCCACCGCTCCTTTCACCTCGCCCTCAGGGCCAAGGTTGGCGATGTTGCCCTCCACCTGAACCTGCTGCCCTACCATGGCGGAGGCCTGCAGCGCCTGGGTCGAGCGGAACTGACCCATGGCATCCTCAACCGAGGTATTCAGGCTCTGCATCTCCTCTAGGGAGGAGAACTGGGCCAGCTGCGCCACAAAATCCTCGTTCTTCTGCGGGTCCAGTGGGTTCTGGTTCTGCATCTGGGCCATCATGAGATCCATGAACTCATTGCGGCCCATATCCGAGGCGTTGTTGCCGCCCTCGCTCTTGCCGCCCTGATTCTGGTTCCGGTACTCCTTGAGGATGTCCGAAGCCGAATTGGTTGAGCTGTTAACGCCGTCCATCGTCGCTACCCCCGTTCCCGCTTACTGGCCCTGACCCAGCGTCATGACGCGCTGCATCATGCTCTTGGCCGTGTTCATCACCTCAACGTTGGTCTGGAAGGAGCGCGACGCCGACATCATGTCCGCCATCTCCTCCACCACGCTGACGTTCGGGTAATACACATAGCCGTTGTCATCCGCCTTGGGATGATCCGGCTGATAACGCTGCTCCAGCTCAACATCGCTTTCCACGATGGCATCCACCTGAACCCCGGCGGATTCCAGTTCGTTGCGCGAAAAACCCGCGTCCTGCACGCCGCCGCCCTGGCCCATCATGTCCGCCTGGATGGCGGAAAAAACGGGCTTGCGCGCACGGTAAACGTCATCCGTACTGGAACTGGCCGTCTCGGCGTTCGCCAGGTTGCTGGAGGTTGTGTTCAGCCGGATCGACTGGGCCGACATGGCAGAGCCGGCAATATCAAAGACCTGATTGAGTGACATGGTTTACTGCCCCGCGAGTGCGTCTTTGAGTCCCTTAATACTGCTGTTCAGGAACTGGAAACTGGACTGGAACTCCATGGAGTTGCGCATGTACTTGGACATCTCCGTCTGGGTATCCACGGTATTACCATCGATCGACGGCTGGATCGGGTTGCGGTACATCAGCTCCGGATTGCCGCCACCGCCACCCTCGCCGGTCATATGCCCGGAGTCCGAGGCCGTCATCGCCAGGCCTTCCTGCTGGCCCTGGGCCTGCTGAAGGGCCGCCTGGAAGTCGATGTCACGCGCCTTGTAGCCGGGCGTATCGGCATTGGCGAGGTTGTTGGCGAGCACTTCGGAGCGCTGGGAGCGCAACCGCAGAGCGTCATCGTGAATGCCGAATGCGTTGTCAAAGCTGATCGTGGTCATGACTGGCCCCTTTTTGCCGGGTAATCGGGCTTTGTCGGTATTAAGCAATAGCGGTGCCAAAGTGCTACACTCCTTTGTATTCAGGCATTAACGCCGCAACGGCAAAAATACGGGTGCCATAGCGGCAAACCTGTGCCAGTGCCGGAAACCGCTGTCTTCGGGGTCAATTGTGAGCCCAGGAGTTTGCTGGTAACGTTCCCTCAACATGGATGCGATCGTTGGACAATGATGAACGTACCCCTCATGCCTTCGAGCCTGACGGCCATGGACCCCAAGCAGAAACCGAACGCCATCCCGCCCATGCCGGATTACCATGCGCGGGTGCTCGGCTACATGGCCGGTGCTGCCATTCTCGGCACAGGGGTGTTTCTCGATCACTTCCATGACTACCTGATCTGGTTCGTGCCGCTGGCTCTGATCTGGCCGCACGTTCTCTACTTCCTGTCCCGGGCGATATTCCCCAGGCGCACGCCACAGATCCGCGAGCGCATACTGCTGCTCGACGGCTTCCTGATCGGCTCCCTGACGGTCTATATCGAGTTCAGCGTCATCCCCTCGCTGATGCTGCTGCTGATGATCAGCTTCAGCGGCATCATTGTCGGGGGGCTGAGAGCCTGGGCGCTGAACGTTGCCGCACTGGCGGTTGGGGTGACTACGTCACTGCCGATTGCCGGCGTCAGCTTCGAGCCCTGGGCTCCGCCCACCCTCACCGTGGTGAGCGGCGTGGTGACCACGCTCTATGTATGCGTCATGGCCTTCTACACCTATCTCCAGGCTCGCGCGCTGGTGGCGGCCAAGTCCCAGATCCAGTACCAGCGTGAACAGTCCATCGCCCTATCCCACAAGCTGGCCAAATACCTCTCGCCACAGGTGTGGCAGTCCATCTTCACCGGTGAACGCGACGTGCGGCTGGAAACCCAGCGCAAGAAGCTGGCCGTCTTCTTCTCCGACATCCAGGGTTTCACCGAGCTTTCCGAGGAGATGGAACCGGAAGGGCTGACGGAGCTGCTCAACACCTACTTCACCGAGATGTCCCAGATCGCGCTGAAGTACGGCGGCACCATCGACAAGTTCGTGGGTGACAGCATCATGATCTTCTTCGGCGACCCCACCAGCCAGGGCGCGAAGAAGGACACACAGGCCTGTGTCTCGATGGCCATCGAGATGCGCAAGCACATGACGGTGCTGCGCCAGAAATGGAAGAGCCAGGGCATCCGCACGCCCCTGGAGATACGGATGGGCATAAGCACCGGGTTCTGCACCGTCGGCAACTTCGGCGCGGACAACCGTATGGATTACACCATCATCGGCAAGGAAGTGAACCTGGCAAGCCGTCTGGAGGAACTGGCGGATCCGGGCGAGATCCTGGTTTCCTACGAGACCTTCTCACTGATCAAGGACAGCATCCTGTGCCGGGACAAGGGCGAAATCACCGTAAAAGGGTTCGCACGGCCGGTACCCATCTACCAGGTGATCGACTTCCGCCAGGACGTGGGCGACCAGCGCAGCTTCCTGGAGCATGAGGGGGACGGCTTCGCGATGTATCTGGATTCCGAGAAAGTCGACGAGCGTGAACGCGAACACATCATACAGGCGCTGGACCGGGCGGCCCGACGCCTGCGTGACGAATAGCGCCTACTGGCGCAGCAACCTTGGTGCTGGCGCATCGCCCTGGTGGGTCGAGCGCCAGGGGTTGATGTCGAGCCCGCCACGGCGTGTATAGAACGCCCCCACACTCAGCCGCTCCGGCGTCAGGGCATCCCTCAGATCCGTGAAAATCCGCTCCACACAGGCCTCGTGGAAATCCCGTGCCTCACGGTAGCTGATGACATAGCCCAGCAGCGCCTCCGGCCGCATGCGGGCCCCCGTATAGTGGACCACAAGCGTGGCCCAGTCCGGCTGGCCCGTCACCGGGCAGAGGCTGCGCAGCAGGTGCGAACACAGGCTCTCGGTGACCACGTCGCCGTCCAGCGAACGCAGTGAGGCCAGAGGGCCATCGGCGGGCATGATCACACCTTCCACGTCATCAATCAGGTGTGCCCCTTCCGGCCGTGCCACCAGTCCGGCATCCGCGTCCACATCCCCCAGCACCACCGACACTGCAGCGCCCGCGGCTTCGGACAGATCCCGCTCGATGGTGGTGCGCACCGACTCCACGCCTTCGAACACTGTGCTGTTGAAGGCATTGAGATACAGCTTGAGCGACTTTGATTCGATCAGATTGGGCGAATCCGCGGGCACCCGGAACTCGGCGGTGGCCACCCGGGGCACCCCGTCCGGGCGCAGCCAGCTCAATTCCCAGGCCTGCCAGCGGTCCTCGCCCTGCCAGGGCCAGCCGTCAGCCAGCCCCAGGGACTCCCGTGCCTGTGCCCGGGCCACAGGATACAGGAGCGCCGGATCATAGTGCTCAGGGTAGGCGCTGGTCCGGCCCAGTGGTGCATCATCCAGTTCCATGTCGCCTCCTCAGCTGCGGATGCCCTTGCCCCGGTCAAGCAGGCGCAGGCTCACCGTGAACAGCACCACTGCAAACACCACCAGCATGGCGATCGCCCACACCGGCCCCACATCCGAGGCGCCCAGGACACCATAGCGGAAGGCGTTCACCATATAGAGAATGGGATTGGCCATGGAGAGCCCCTGCCAGAACGGATCCAGCAGGTTGATGGAATAGAACACGCCCCCAAGGTAGGTCAGTGGCGTCAGCACAAAGGTCGGCACAATCGAGATGTCATCGAACTTGGTGGCGAACATCGCGTTGATGAATCCGCCCAGAGAGAACACCAGTGAGGTGAGCAGCGCCGTGGTAACCACCAGGACCGGGCTGTAGAACTCCAGGGTGGTGAACGCCAGCGACACCAGCATGACCACGAAACCCACGATCAGTCCGCGCGCCATGCCACCCGCAAGGTAGCCGGTCAGGATCACCCAGTTGGGCGTGGGCGAGACCAGCAGTTCCTCAATGCTGCGCTGGAACTTCATGCTGAAGAACGAGGACACCACATTGGCGTAGGAGCTGGTGATCACCGACATCATGATCAGCCCCGGCACAATGAACTCCATGTAGTCATAGCCTTCCATGGGCCCGATGCGGCTTCCGATCAGGTTGCCGAAGATCACGAAGTACAGCGTCATGGTCACCGCCGGCGGCAGCAGGGTCTGCGGCCAGATGCGGGTGAAGCGCCGCACCTCGCGCACGACAATGGTCATGAAGGCGATCCAGATCTGGTACGGCGTCATGCGCTCTCCTCCTCTTCGGATGCCGGCAGCGAGCGCCCCACCAGGCTCATGAACAGCTCCTCCAGCCGGTTGGAACGGTTGCGCATGCTGGTCACCTCCCAGCCCTGTTCACCGAGCTGGCGGAAGACGTCGTTCAGCCCGTCTTCCTTTTCAACCTCGACGACCAGTGCCCCCTCATCATTGCGGAAGCAGTGGTAGCCCTCCAGCTGCGGCAGGGTTCCGGGATCGTTGCGGATATCGAGAATGAAATGCTCCATGCTCAGCTGCTGCAGCAGTGCCTGCTTGGAGGTGTGCTGAAGAATGCGGCCACCGTCGATGATCGCGATGTTGCGGCACAGCGCTTCCGCCTCCTCCAGATAGTGAGTGGTCAGGATGATCGTGACCCCCTCGCGGTTGATGCGCTCAAGAAAGCCCCACATGGAACGCCGCAGCTCAATGTCCACGCCCGCCGTGGGTTCGTCCAGGATCAGCACCCGGGGCTCATGCACCAGCGCCCGGGCGATGAGCAGCCGGCGCTTCATGCCTCCCGACAGCATACGCGCCGGTGAGTTGCGCTTATCCCACAGGCCCAGCTCACGCAGGTAACGCTCGGCATTGAGCGCCGCTCGGGCCGGCGCCATACCGTAATAACCGGCCTGGGTGCGCACGATGTCGCCCACTTTCTCGAACTGATTGAAGTTGAACTCCTGGGGCACAAAGCCGAGCCATGTCTTGAGGCGGG
This sequence comes from Halospina sp. K52047b, assembly GCF_008709855.1. Taxonomy (NCBI): domain Bacteria; kingdom Pseudomonadati; phylum Pseudomonadota; class Gammaproteobacteria; genus Halospina; species Halospina sp. K52047b. The sequence goes on from NZ_VYJH01000006.1 coordinate 195,078, forward strand.
CGGGATCGGTATCCAGATCGGCATCGAAAACCCGCACCTGCCCGGCCGTCTTGCGCACCAGTGAGGCAAGCACACCGAGCGTGGTGGATTTACCGGCCCCGTTCGGCCCCAGCAGGGCAAAGAAATCACCAGCTTCGACCTGCATATCAATCCCCTTCAGCGCCTCAAGGCCACCGGGAAAGGTCTTGCGCAATCCGCGAATATCCAGTGCGTATTCCATAGAGATCTCTTATCGAATCAACGTCGCTGATTATGGGGATCACGTGCCCTGATGCAAGGGCATTGCCCAATCTGCGACCTGTGTCAGATCAGAATCGGCTGCAGCTTCCTACAATGCCGAAACGCAACAGTTCAGGGCCTATGGACGAGCAATGACCACCCAGACCCCGCGAAACGCAGTACGGATGGTAACCGCTTTCCTCACCACGGGGTGCCTGTTGGCACTTGCCGGCTGCGGCGGCAGTGATGGCGACGGGGACGGCGACCTGCGCACGGGCACCCTTTTCACTGAGGGCGTCGAAAACATCCATTATGAAACGCGCAGCCAGTCCGGGACTACCGGTGAGAACGGTGAATTCCGTTACCACCCCGGCGAAACACTGACCTTCCGGCTGGGTAACCTCGTTCTCGCCGAAAACGTCCCTGCTGCCCCCTTCCTCACGCCCATCGATTTCACGGCGGAGGCCCGCAAGCAGCTGCACAGTGGCGGCACCGATGGGGAAGGCCTGGAGACCCACCGCGGCATCGAGGAGGATCTGGCCGAGAATAACGCGATCGCCATCAACATCACCCGTTTGCTGAGCGCCCTGGCTGAACAGGACAGTCCGGCCTCATCGGAGGAAACGCTTGAAATCACGCAGCGGACCATCGATCAACTGAACAGCTACCTGGCCGATGACAGGAATCCCCGCATTGATTTCAGTGTCTCCACGGAGTCGTTCTCAAGACCTGACAACATCTCGGAGGACAGCCGGGAGGATGACACGGGTGACCTGATCGACCCGTCACCAGCCAACCGCCTGCTGGACAGTATCTGCTTCGCTCCCGAGGGCGATGAGCTCTGTGAAGCCCCGCCCACTGAATCCGAGATCGAGAATGCGACCGGTGACCGCGTGGAAGAACTGGAGGATGAACGGCGTAATATCCTCAATGCCCGCCGTACCCTGGATCGAGCCCCCACCGGCAATACCATTGAGTTTCTTTCCCAGGAGACGCTGGATTTCAGGAACGACCTGGCGACCGCCTTCTACCTGGAGCCCGGCACCCTAACCATTGGCCCTTCAGACGGCAGCATCAGAACAGTGGCCATAAAACGCACCGGTTCATCCGGCTTCTCACTGAAACGGCTTGAAGCGGAAGCAAAAGGCTCGGGCTGGGGGATCCACAGCGTGGATCGTCAGGAAGGCACAGTGGAATTCTACCGGAATACCAGCAGGCCCGCGGAAAGCGGCACGATACTCGTCAATTTCAAGGTGGATTACCCGGGGTTCGACAACTACCGCTGGGTCCGCAAGAACCTGCTGGTGGAAGTCAACTGAACAGCCCCTTGAGACTCCAGCGGGCGCGCTGGCGTGCCGCCGCGCCGGTCACCTCGTACTGCGAGGGATCAATGCCCCCGTAACCGAAGGGTTTGCAGTCCACAATGCGGGCGTTGGCGTCCGCCGCCTCCTCATTCTGTTTGGCCAGATCCACGATGTGGCCCTGCTGGAGGGGCTTCTTGTCGGTATCGGTCAGCACCATAACGCTGGGCCAGAGGCGGCGTTTCGGCGTGTGTGACACCACCACGGCCACCTCACGGGTCGCCAGCTCCACGATCGTGCCCGTCGGGTAGACACCCACCGCCTGAATGAACTGCTCAACCAGATCCTCCTGGAACTGGCTGTTGCGGCATTCAAAGAGCCGCGAAACCGCCTGGGCCGGCGTCAGCTGGCTGCGCCTTTCCCTGGGCTCGATCAGGTATTCATAGTAATCCACCAGTCCTACCAGCTTCGCCAGCAGGGGAATATGCTCACCGTTGGCCCGCTGCGGGAAACCCGTGCCGTTATGGCGCTCCCGGTGGTAACGGATCACGTTCACCACCACACGCGGCAGACCGGAGGCCGCCGCAAGGCGGGCCCCAATCTCCGGATAGCGGGAGTAGGTCTGCCACTGCTCGGTGGTCAGCTCACTCTCGGCTATCTGCATGCCCTCGGGCAGACGCGCTGTACCAATGTGGGAAAGCAGCGCCCCCATTGAAAGCTTGTGCAGCACATCCGGATCCAACCCAAGCTGGCGCCCCAGGAGAAGGGCCCAGATGCTGATGTTGAGGGAATGACGATAGGTATAATCATCGCGGCTCTGGACGCGACTGAGCCACAGCAGCGCATCGGGGTTGCGTGCCACGCTCTCCGCCATCGTGCGGGCAACGGAGGAAACCTCCTCAACGTCGACCTCATTATGGCCGGCAGCCAGCATCTCATTAACCCGACCCAGGGCTTTTTCAACGTTATCCAGAACCGGCTGAACGTTCCGGATTTCCTTGCGCAACGGGCGTGTGGTCTCGTAATGGTGGGGATTGCGCACCTTGACGGCTGGCAGTTTGATCACCTTGCCATCACCACCGTCACGGCGGGCCGTGGTACCCGTGGACTCGGCAGCCCTACTCTCGCGCTTTTCCGCGACATCCACGTGAACATGGCGGCAGTGCCGGATCAGCTCATCCACTTCCTTCTGGTTGCGGATGTAGAACCCCTGGATGGGGAACGGCGTCTCATGCCACGGCCGATCCAGATCCGCAACGAACATGCCGATTTCAAGTTCCTTTACGGAGATCTTTCGCCGCTGTACACCCATGGATTCATCCTCGACGCCCGATATGACTTCTTCGTTCTACTTCTTCTTTTTTGCATTGTTTCAAAATTGAAAGAAGAAGCAACGCGCCGACTGTGACGATTCGTTCCGCAAATGCGGCGAAATGTTACAGGAGTTTTCCCGGCGGAGGATCAACCGTCATCGCAGACATGGTCACCCAGCTGCGGCGGCCGTTGAGTAAGGCTGCCGGTGGGTACAGTGCGCACCCGGAAGGTATAGGGCACGGAGGAAGCGCGCAGATAGTCAACGTTGACCACCTTGTCTCCCATGTCCACACCCGTCTGGCGGGGGGAACAGCTGACGCGGAGCTCGAGGCGGCTACCCAGATCCCGTACCCGCGTGCTGCCGTCAGCATCGGTCAGCTGCATGCACACCTGCCCCGCCTCGACCGGCTTACCGCTGTTCGTGGCATCCAGCCGCGGGTCACCACAGGCAGCAATCGCGTCTTCCGAGCAGGCGCCATCCATTCCGGGATCGCGCAGTTGCCACTCGCGCCGGCTGCACTGGGTTTTCACGGTGACCGGTGTGGCGCTGTCCTGGCGCCAGTGCCAGGCCGGGTAGCGTGCGGTTTTCCATCTCAGCAGCACACGCCGTTCCTCACCAGCGGAGTTTTCGGCGGTCATGGCGGAATAGTGGGTCCGCTGTGTGCTACAGCCTGAAAGGCCCATGGCCAGCAGCAGAACCAGCACAACGCCTGTCACAGTCACAGTTCTCAATGGCCTTCTCCCTGCTCGGTCTGCGTATCCATGAACGCCAGGCCGTAACCATCACTGGCCTCGCGCACGACCCGCATCCGGCGCACAGGCGCGGGTACGGGCAACCCCTGGACCTGGACCTCCACCTCACTGCCAATCCCGGGGAAAGGCTCATTATCCACAAGAACGAAGATACCGCCGTCGGACAGATCACGCATTGTGAATACATGCTCGCCAATCTCACTGTGGCGCACCATGATGCGTACACTCATGCTGGTCCGGATGTAACGCCGCTGCTCAGGCATGCTCCCTGTCCACCCTTGATACTGTCCGGAGCAAGCATAGCAGCTTCCGCCATGCATGCAGCCTGAAAGCTGCTAGTGCCGCTTGTACTGATGATGCAGCCACCGGGGTTGTGCTGTTGCGCCTGAAAGGCTATACAGTCAGTCACTCATGCAATCTGCCGGAGACCAAGCCGCATGCTGGTGTGCACGAACTGCCGACAGGGGCTTATGGATCCCATCCGGAACGAAGACGAGCCGGAGTACACGGACCGCTACCAGTGCGGCCACTGCGGTCACGCAGCGACCATTCCCTCGCTACTGATCATCTTCAGCCAGTTCATCTCCGCGATACTCGGGGGCGGGATCACGTTCTATCTGCTCCAGCACCACGGGGTTCGGGCGTTTGCGCTCCTGGTTTCGGAAGGGAACAGCAACCTGCTGCTGCGGGAAGGCGGGCTGGCACTGGGCGCGCTGACCCTGGTACTCGCCTTTATCTACCTGCTCTACCTTTCGTTCCGTGGCATCAGCAAGCGCATGCGCTACCGTCTGCCGCCGCAGAACGCCCAGTAGGCCTTCACAGGCCCACGCCCTCGCCGCTCAACAGCCACCGCTTGCGCCGTTCACCCCCGCCGTAGTTGCCGGTTCCGCCGGAAGCCGGCAGCACACGATGGCATGGAACCAGAACAGGCACCGGGTTGGCGCCCACCGCAGCGCCCACCGCCCGGGCGGCCCCGGGCTGGCCGATGTGACGGGCGACTTCGCCATAGGTGAGGCACTGCCCCGGGTCGAGCCGCAACAGATAACGCCAGACCCGTTGCTGGAACGCGGACCCCACCATCTCAAGCGTCGGCATGGAGACCGCCGCCTGGTTGGGCCAGGCGTGGAGGATGGCGGCGAGGCCGGAGAGCCGATCGTCGTCCTCCGGTATTGGTTCCGGTTCCCGGCGCCAGACCTTCGCCGCCCGGCGGAAACGCGCTTCCACATCAGAAGGGCTGTCCACAAACGCAAGCTGGGTCAGCGCATCCTCATGCCACAGAGACCAGACCCGCCCCCAGGGCGAATCAACCTCGCCATACACCAGATCCCCTGCGGGCTCCGGGCGCTGCAGCCAGATCACATTCATTGGTTCCCCTTCCCCATTACCAGAGCGTCGGTGCGGTTCACATCCTCGGGCCCGAAAGTCAGTTCATCGCCTTCCCGCTGGTAACTCAGGCGCCGCAGCAATGCCCGGCCGGAAAAATGCTCAAGGTGAGCCACCACCATGTTGCTGCGGTCGCGGCTGTCGAGGAGCTCGCCCTTACCGGTGGCATAGACCACCAGTGCCACAACGTCGTCTCCCCGCAGAATGGCTTTCAGACTCTCGAAGATCAGCTCAATACGCTCAGTGTCATCCGCCCCCGAAGCGGGATCAATATGCACCCCCCGGACCCCACCGCGGCGGGACAGCACAAACGCCCGCGGGCGGAAACGATCGCCTTCGGCAGCCAGTTCCGTCTTCACCACCGGCAGCGTCTCCCGCATCAACCGGTTCCAGCTCGGCAGGGGTCTGTCGTCAGTGACTGGCTCGGGAGCAACCTGCTGCTCCATCGCCACGTCCGTGGTTGTGCAACCGGCCGCAAGCAGTGCAGCAGCGGCCAGAACGAGCAATAGCAGAAGCCTGATCCGCATGAGGGCATCCATCTCCGAAAACCGCAGGATAACCCATTGCTCCGGAGTCTTCACCCAATACTATATCTAGTATATCGCATACTACAGTTTTGGGACCGCAGCGACCGCCCCCTTCCTAAATCCCTGCCATGGGCGGATTCTGCCGCACCCACCCCATCTGGCCGCCATGTTCACTTGACACCCCAGAGGCCAAAACCACAAGATACGGGCATCAACAACAAGAAAAAGTCGATATATTGGGGGTTAATCAAAAATGACAGTGCATGTCAACAGGCCAGAGGCATTGGCTCGGCCTGCTCTCCTGTTAAGCCCTGCAGCCGGGAAGATTCCCCGCTTTACCCTCTCCGCGGGGTCCGGCTGAGCCACGGGCTGCTCAAAACCTAAACACAAGATATGGTGGTTGCATTGCGCAACCGGTATCCAAGTAACAACCAGGGACAACGCCACTCATGAACGCCAAGACTCAGGATCTGACCAACAACATTCCCTTCCAGGAAACCTCGGTCGACATCTGGGCCAGCAAGTACCAGCTCAAGACCAAGGCCGGCGAGCCTGTCGACCGTGAAATCGAGGACACCTACAAGCGCGTCGCGGAGTCCCTGGCCTCCGTGGAGACCGCCAAGAAGCGCAAGGCCGTGCACGAAGACTTCGTCTGGGCCCTGCGCAACGGCGCGATACCGGCCGGGCGCATCACCTCCAACGCGGGCGCGGAAGCGCACAAGCCGGCCACCTCCACCATCAACTGCACCGTCTCCGGCACCGTCTATGACTCCATGGACAACATCCTGGTGAAGAACCACGAAGCGGGCCTCACCCTCAAGGCCGGCTGCGGCATCGGCTACGAGTTCTCCACCCTGCGGCCCAAGGGCGCCTATGTGGCGGGCGCCGGCGCCACCACCTCCGGCCCCCTGTCCTTCATGGATATCTTCGACCGCATGTGCTTCACCGTCTCCTCAGCGGGCGGGCGCCGTGGCGCGCAGATGGCAACCTTCGATGTGCACCACCCGGACATCATCGACTTCATCGAAGCCAAGCGCGAAGACGCCCGCCTGCGCCAGTTCAACCTCTCACTGCTGATCACCGAAGACTTCATCGAGGCAGTGAAGAACGACGCGGACTGGCAACTCTCCTTCCCCGTCTCCAGCGAGGAAGCCGAGAAGGAAGGCCTGGACCTGAACGACCCGGAACAGTTCGTCTACCGTGACTTCCCGGTCAAGGACGGCTACGTGACCGACGGCAAGGGCAATGTCGCCTGCCGGATCTACCGCACGCTCAAGGCGCGCGCGATCTGGGACAAGATCATGTCCTCCACCTACGACTACGCCGAGCCTGGCTTCATCCTGATCGACAAGGTCAACCGGATGAACAACAACTGGTTCTGCGAGAACATCCGCGCCACCAACCCCTGCGGTGAGCAGCCCCTGCCGCCCTACGGCAGCTGCCTGCTGGGCTCGATCAACCTGACCCGCTTTGTGGAGTTCCCCTTCACCGAGAAGGCGCGCTTCAACTACGAGAAGTACCGCAAGGTCGTGGGCATCTTCACCCGCATGCTGGACAACGTGGTCGAGCTCAACGGCCTGCCGCTGGACAAGCAGCGCCACGAGATCGAATACAAGCGCCGCCACGGCATGGGCATCCTGGGGCTGGGCTCCACGCTCGCCATGCTGCGCATGCCCTACGGCTCCGCGGACTCCGTCGCCTTCACCGAGGAAGTGACCAAGGAGATGGCGCTGGAAGGCTGGCGCGAAGGCGTCCGCCTCGCCGAAGAAAAAGGCCCCGCCCCGATCATGAACGACGAGTTCGAAGTGACCGAGGAAATGCTCGAACTGCGCCCCGAGATGCGTGAAGACGGCTACACCGCCGGCGACAAGGTGCCCGGGCGCATCCTGCACGCGCGCTACAGCCGCTACATGCAGAAGATCGCCGAGGCGGAGCCGGAGGTCGTGCAGCAGATCGCCGAGAAAGGCGTGCGCTTCACGCACCACACCTCCATTGCACCCACGGGCACCATCTCGCTGTCGCTGGCCAACAACGCCAGCAACGGCATCGAGCCCAGCTTCTCGCACCACTACTCGCGCAACGTGATCCGCGAGGGGCGCAAGTCCAAGGAAAAAGTGGACGTGTTCTCCTTCGAACTGCTCGCCTACCGCGAGCTGGTGAACGAGAAGGCCATGCCCGACTCCGAGAACCCGGAGGAGCAGCTGCCGAGCTACTTCACCGTGGCGGACGACGTGAGCCCGAAGCAGCACGTGGACATCCAGGGCGCGGCCCAGAAGTGGGTGGACTCCTCCATCTCCAAGACCGCGAACGTGCCCACGGACTTCGCCTACGAGGACTTCAAGGACATCTACATGTACGCCTACGAGCAGGGGCTGAAGGGCTGCACCACCTTCCGCTTCAACCCCGAGGCCTTCCAGGGCGTGCTGGTGAAGCAGAAGGACCTTGAAGGCACCCAATACGAGTTCACGCTGGAGGATGGCAGTACCGTCCAGGTCAGTGGCGACGAGGAAATCGAATACGACGGCGAATTCCACAACGCCGCCAACCTCTTCGATGCCCTCAAGGAAGGTACCTACGGCAAGTACTGAACCGAATCCAGACTACGGAGACCCGAGAAAATGACCGTCCGAATCGAGAAGAAAATCGTCGACCAGCGCGTTCTCAAGGAAGAGAACGCCGCCAATGAGGCGCAGCAGGCCACCACCGAGAACCAGCCGCTGGTGATGAACGAGCACATCGAGCGGCCCGAGTTCCTGCTCGGCACCACCTACAAGATCAAGCCGCCGATCGATGACCACGCGATGTACATCACCATCAACGACATCATCCTCAACGAGGGCACGGACCACGAGACCCGCCGCCCCTACGAGGTGTTCATCAACTCCAAGAACATGGAGCACTTCCAGTGGGTGATCGCCCTCACCCGCGTGCTCTCCGCCGTGTTCCGCAAGGGCGGCGACGTGACCTTCCTGGTGGAAGAGCTGCGCTCCGTGCACGACCCGAGCGGCGGCTACTTCAAGAAAGGCGGCGTCTTCATGCCCTCGCTGGTGGCCGAGATCGGCTACGTGATCGAGAAGCACATGAAGGCCATCGGCCTGATCGAGACCGAAGAGATGAGCGAGCTCACCCAGCGGATGATCGCCGAGAAGAAAGCCGCCTTCGAGAGCAACGGCGAACCAGCCACCAACGCCGAGGGCAGCTACCCGCCCAACGCCACGGTCTGCGGCAAATGCCACACCAAGGCCATGGTGATGATGGACGGGTGCGAAACCTGCCTTGCCTGCGGCGAAAGTAAGTGCGGCTAACGCCGGAAACCAAGCCCCCTGCGGTTCGCGCCCCAGGGGGCTTTTTGGTTGGGGGTGATTGGATGTGGGTAAGCAGGAATTCAGGATAGTACATCGCCGTCTAAGCTAGAGCGGTACGCCTCTGATTCAAAAGATAAAAACACAGTGCGCAGCGTACCCTGTAGCGGCGCTATACCGAATTCAGGGATATCGATAACGCAGAATTCCTATCATTACCTGTTGGGCGCCTGAAGGCCGCAATTCGTATTCTGCATAGACCAAAACAGGGATAGATTAGATGACCAGAAAAACCATACCCGTTAACGCCGCTAGACAATTGTGGGCGAGCTGTGGTGGGTATTGCCAGAATCCAAATTGTAATCGTTTCCTGTTTGCGTCTGTCGGCGAAAACAGCGTTAGCCTTGCCAATGTCGCCCATATTATTGGCCACGGCTCAAATGGCCCCAGAAGTGATCACGAACTAGCCGAGACAATAGACCGAGACGGTCTCGCAAACCTTATTATGCTATGCCTTGACTGCCACAAAATTGTGGATGAACTGGAGAAAGAATTCAGCGTTGAGGCCATGCAGCAATGGAAATCTGAGCATGAGAAGAAGGTTGCTCAATTTTTTGACATCCCCAAGTTGACTGATGAACGAGAGCTCTTGATCGAAGTGAGCGAACTGCTTGATCAAAATGAATCAATATTTCGAGAGTATGGTCCTTACTCCCAAAATGCTCTAGAAGGTGACTCTGGAGACACGCTAAAAATATGGCGTCGCAGGTGCTTGGATACGATTCTTCCAAACAATCGAAGAATAGTTAATCTAATAGAAAAGAACAAAAGAAATTTTACCTATCCATGGGATGTTTATAGGGAAATGCTAGGTTATAAGCTTCATGTTGAAGCCTTTGAGGATAACTGTCTGCTGGGACAGAAAGTTAATGATTATAAATTGTTCCCGGTAGAGTTCGATCATTTCGTTAAAACAAGGCTTGGGGTACAGGTCCCCCCTATAGAGATCAGAAAAGAAGAGGAGCTTGAATTCCGACGCAATCAAGTATCCACATTTATTGATCGCTTTTTAGCAAACCATGACTTTATTTCGGAGATGGAAGAGCTAAAT